>JAQTVL010000220.1:0-3587 GCA_028706835.1 Phycisphaerae bacterium
CTGGAGCGCGACTACGTCTCGCTGCTCAAGCGATTCGGGGACCTCAAGGCGGAAAACCAGAAGAATCCCACCCGTGGCGTGAAAGCCTACGTCGAGCCGTTGATCGAGTACCTCCAGGGCCAGATTCGCCTCCAGGAACTGGCCGCCGGCATGGCGACCACCCGGCCTGACGTTTCCGATATCATGGCGGAGGCCCAGCGGATCACGGGCACCGCGTTGGGCAAGCCGGTTGAGCCGCTCTACCAGGCGACCGGGGTGCTCCGGCCCAGCGAGGCGCTGGGCAAGAGCGTGTCGATGCCGAACCTGCACAAACTGGAGACGACCGACGGCCTGAAGGTGATCTGCTATGTCGTGCCGCCGGAGAATGCGGACTGGTCCAACCTGGTCGGCAAGCAGGTGACGGTCGCGGGCAAGCGGCAGTTCAAGCCGGAGTGGAACTTCTACCTGGTTCGCCCGGAGCAGATCGTGCCGGCGGGCGAGGTGATCACCAGCAAGGCTATTGACAATACGGGCGCGCCGCCGATTCGGGTCCTGCCGGCGACCCAACCCGAGGATTACGATCCGAGCATCTTCCCCATTCCGGTCATCGGCGAGAAGAACCCGACGACCGCGCCGGACACCCGTGTTGAGCCGAAGCGTTCCGGTCTGGACATTCTCCCGCCGGACCGCCCGGTGGCACCGGAGCCGAAACTGGCCCCGGTCGCTCCGCCGACGACGCAAGGCGGAAACTAAGCAGTGTTCAGTGGTCAGTGATCAGTGGTAGTCAGTCAGGTCCTCCTTCGCTGACCACTGGCCACTGTCCACTGTCACTGTCCACTGTTCACTGACCACTGCACACTGGTCACTGTCTTTCTCCCCCCGAGGTCTCACCATGCTTCTCGCCCGTGACTATCGCACCGGACAACCCATCGAGGTCCACATCAAGGGCGACCGAATCGCTGCCGTCGCCTACCCCGACGCCGCGCCGGCGGACCTGCCGTTCGTCGCGCCTGGCCTGATCGACGTGCAGATCAACGGCTACGGCGGCCTGGACTTCGATTCGGACAAGATGTCGCCGGATCGCTGGGCTGCGACGGTGAAGATGCAGCTCGCCCGCGGCGTGACCACGTTTCTGCCGACGTTCTGCACCAACAGCCGCGAGGGGTTTATCGCGTCGCTGACCCGCTATCGCCAGGTGGTCGCGGACCCGATGCTCAGCCACGTGATGCCCGGCGTGCACATCGAGGGGCCGTATATCAGCAGTGAAGACGGCCCCCGCGGGGCGCACAACCGGGCCTACACCCGAAACCCCAGCATCGAGGAGTTCGACGCGATCACCCAGGCGGCCGGCGGCCGAGTGACGATCCTCACCCTCGCGCCCGAGCGAGAAGGGGCGGTTCCGTTCATCCGCGAACTTGCCCGCCGCGGCGTGATCGTGTCGATCGCCCACACCGACGCCAGCCGGGAGCAGATCGAGGCCGCGGTGGCTGCGGGCGCGCGGTTCTCCACGCACCTCGGCAACGGCGGGCACGTGAACATCAACCGCCACCGCAATTACCTCTATGACCAGTTGGCGGACGACCGCCTCTGGGCGTCGGTCATCCCGGACAGCCATCACGTCCCCAGGGCGCTGTTCAACATCATCCTGCGGACCAAGGGCCTCGATCGCGTGGTGCTGGTGAGCGACGCGAGCGGGCTGGCCGGCCTGGCGCCCGGCGTCTACGGGCACTGCGAGATCCTGCCGAGCGGCCGGCTGCAACTGGTCGCGACGCCGGCGATCATGGCCGGCTCGTCGATCGCCCTGGACTTCGGCGTGGGCAAGGCTGTGCAGATGGCCGGCCTGACGCTGGCCGAGGCCATCGACTTGGCGTCGGCCCAGCCGGCAAAGCTGGTGGGGCTCGCGGACCGAGGCCGGCTGGACGTGGGCGCGGTGGCCGACCTGATCCTCTTCAAGTGGGACGCCGCCAACTGCACGATGGCCGTGCAGGAGACGTACGTGCAGGGGCGGAAGGTCTGAAAAGCCAGGGTTTTGCTGAAGGTCACCTGAAGGGCATCGGGCTTCTCCGAGGACACTCTCACATTTCGCCCGGCATCCACAAGTAATTGAAAATGCGGAACTTGCGGAACGACGTGTGCGGTCATTTACGCTCCGTTTCAGCCCTTTTCCTTTGACTCGACTACCCCCACAACTATAATCCCTGCAGCCGGCCTCGGGGTCGGTACGCGCGGTAGCTGTACCCGCGCGCCGGCAATGTCTCGGGGCTCCGCCGATTCAAGGTGAACGTGCCTAAGAGCTGGCGAACGAGACTGGCCATCGCAATCAGCCTGATCTGCATGATCGGGGCCGGGCTGGTGCTTCGTCTGTCGGCCGAGCCCGACGACGCGGCGCCGCCCACCGTCTCCGCCGGGCCCGCCAAGTCCGTGCTGCCGGACGACTACCCGACGGACGACGTGGAGATGTTCGGCCGGGCGCTGAGCGCCTGGGACGAGGATTCGGCCCGCGTGATCCAGTACCGCGGCGACTTCCGGATGGACTTCGCCCGCCGGCGGATTGGCGCCAACGACGCCGTCGTCTGGATCACTGCCGAGAAGGTCGACGGCAAGCAGCTCAAGAAGTTCGTCATCTATCTCGATGGCGCGGTCCGCATCTCCGAGGTCGGCGGCACGACCGTGACCGCGGGCCGGCAGATCGTGACGTTCCAAACCGTCGGGCGAATCTGGACCGACTCGAACGTGAAGGGCGAGCCGGCCGGGGATTCGGCCTTCTACAAGCGGGCCGTGTCGTTCCGCGACCGGGCCGCCACCACCCAGCCGCTCATCGAGCCCGAGCCCCCGGCCAGCCAGCCGGTCGAGACGCTGCCGAAGGTCACGGCAACGCCGATCACCTACAAGGCCGGGCGGACCAGCATGATGGTCCGCGGCGAGGACCGCCTGTTCATCGCGGATGAGCACGTGTACATCAGCCGGGCGAATCCCGCCGGTCCGGACAAGGGCAAGCTGTTCATGGAGATCGAGGCGGATCGCGGCGTGGTGTTCGCCCGTGAGTCGAAGGTGCAGCAGGCGACGACACGCGCGACGAGCATGCCCGAGATGCCGGAGCTGGCGACCGGGGCGTATCTCGAGGGCGCGGTCGTGCTTCGCCAGGGCGAACGGACGATTGAGGCGTCGCGGCTCTACTACGATTTCGAGCACGAGCGGGCGCTGATCCTCGACGCGATCCTGTTCGAGCCGCACCCGGGGCGCAATGTCCCGATGATCGTCTGGGCCGAGCAGATTCGACAACTCAGCGGCAGCAACCTCGGGCGAACGAAGGACGACACGATTCTCAAGGAATCGGAGTTCGTCGCCCGGAACGCCCGGATCACGACCAGCGAGATGAACACGCCGCAGTACGACCTGCGGGCGAAAACGGTCTACCTGAAGTCCACCGAGAAGGGCGACGGCAAGAACGAGCTGTACTACAAGGCCGTCAACGAGGCGTTCGAGGTTCGCGGCGTGCCGATCCTGCCGTGGTTCGGCAGCCAGGGGACCTTTGACGAGCAGGAGACGGCGCTTAAGACGCTGCGCATGGGGACGGCGAGCCATATGGGCGTCTTCATCGACGCCGC
>JAQTVL010000220.1:3597-7338 GCA_028706835.1 Phycisphaerae bacterium
CTCAACCGTCCGAAGATCGCGGGCGTGAACGCCACGCTGGACACAGCCTACTACAGCAAGCGTGGCCCGTCCGTCGCCGCGAAGATGGACTACAAGAAGGAAGACTACTTCGGCTACATGCTGCTGCACGGCGTGGCCGACCAGGGCTGGGACCCGTTCAAGGAAGATGAGAACCTGCCCATCCAGCAGACCGCCACCAACACCAGTAATCAGAACGGCAACAAGAGCTTCGAACCCCGGGGCCGAGCCCTCTGGCGGCATCACCAGTACTTCAAGAACGACTGGGAACTGATCGCCGAGGTGAGCTGGCTGAGCGATCGCGATTTCCTCCAGGACTGGTACCAGCAGGAGTTCGACACCGGCAAGGAACAGGAAACGTTGCTCTACCTGAAGAAGGCGTGGGACAACAACGCCTTCACCATCCTGTTCAAGCCGCGGATCAACTCGTTCCTCAACCAGGCGGAGAAGCTGCCCGAGATCAAGTACTACAAGCTCGGCGAGCCGATGTGGCACGATCGCCTGGTGTACTTCAGCGAGAACTCGGCCGCCATCGCCAACTACGCCGTCGACGACCAGCGGCTGGACCGCCAGAGTTCCGGGATGCTGGGCCGGCTGGACACGCGGCACGAGTGGGACCTGCCGTTCCAGCGCGGCCCGTTCAAGATCGTCCCGTACGTGACCGTCCGCCTCACCGACTGGACCAAGGGCTCCGACAGCATGATCACCGACTATGTGCCGCCGGCTGACCAGGTCACGTCGAGCCTGCTCCCCGATTCGACCAACACGGGCAGCGGCGGGCTGCGGGCGTTCCTGGCGACGGGCGTCAAGTCGTCGGTCACGTTCACCCGGACGTATAACGACATCGAGAGCCGGTTCTGGGATGTCCACCGGCTTCGGCACATCATCGAGCCGATGTTCAACGTTCACCTGGCCGCTGACACCGTCGATCGCAACGCGCTGGTCCCGCTGGACCCCGGCGTGGAGGGCATCACCGGGGCCAGCGCCGTCGACTTCGGCATCCACCAGCGGTTGCAGACGAAGCGCGGCGGGCCGGGCGCGTGGCGCACCGTGGACTGGATGCGGCTGGACCTGGACTTCGTCGCGTTCGCCAACAACGACACGAACACGTTCTTCGAGAACGAGTTCACCCGGCCGAACCGTACCGCCGCCCAGGCGCTCGCCTTGGACCGCGTGTTCGCCCGCGGCGAGTGGTTCAGCTATCGGCCGGAGGATTCGCTCGCCCTGTCGACGTTCAACTGGTATTACGAGTGGCGCGCCAGCGACACGACGACGCTGATGTGGGACGGCAACCTCGGCGAGGGCGGGCTGGCCCGGATGTCCTTCGGGGCGTCGCTCCAGCGGACGCCGCGGTGGCGGATGTACTTCGGCGACCGATACCTCCAGATCACCCAGAGTAACGACCTGATCTTCCAGAGCCACTACAAGATCAACCGCAAGTATGACTGGCTGTTCAGCGCCGCCTACGACACGATGAACAACCAGCTTGCCAACGTGCAGGTGACCCTCGTCCGCAAGTGCCAGCGGTTCTACGTGGCCGTCACGCTCGACCTGTCCAACATCGCCAAGCAGAACCAGCAGGGCGGCGCGGGCGCCCAGTCGTTCATGATCACCATCTGGCCGGAAGGCGCCAGCGAACTGACGATCGGCGACCGCAACGCCAGCCGGATTGGAAGCACGTCGTCCGCCACGCGCCTGCCGTAAGTGTCTTCCGCGGGCGTTCTCGCGCTGGGAAGAGCCCGTCTGCCGATCGGCGGGCGTGGTGGGAGGCCCCGACGCCGCTGTCGCGGGCCGGGATATTCACGGGCGATCCTGGCTTGGCCCGAAGGAGTTTCCGAGGTGCTCTACTACTGTTGTGCGAACAGATTGAATGTCGGCGACTATCTTTCGATGCTGGGCGTCGAGCGGCTTATGGGATTGCCCGGTAGAGAGCTTTACATGGAGGAAAAGGGTCTCTTTAACCGCAGGACGTTTCACGGGAAATTGGCGCGCATTCAGGCGGAGGATGACCTCCTGATCGGTGGCGGAGGGTTGCTCAAAGACTCCTTTGAGCGGTATTGGCGCGACATCCTGCGCTTGCACGAAGAGAGGCGCTTCCGAATGTGCCTCTTTGGCGTCGGCACCTGCGAACCCAAGCGCCCCGGCGCCGATGCCGGTTTGCCGCAGAACATAATTGACGCCATATTTGACCGCGCCCGGATCGCATACATCAGGCCGCCGTTGGACAGATTGGGCGCCGGGGGCAAGGCGAGGGTGACTCTTTGCCCGAGCATCGGCTACCTCGCCGATCGCGCCGCGGACGCTCACTCGTCTCCGCCCGAGCCCCACAACAGGTTGCTCTATGTCGCGCATGCGCGACTGGCAGGGCCGTCGCAAACCGATAGGATCCGAACCGCGCTTCAGGACTTCTGCAAGGAACGACGTTGGGGGTATGATGAAACGGACAACAGGGTGTCCAGGACGTGTGACTTGACGTGCATCCTGGGAAAGTATGAAGCAGCCAGTCATGTTGTCACAAGCCGCTTGCACGGGTATATCATCTCTCGCGCTTTGCGGAAACGCGTAGTCGCTATCTCGGCGGATAGGAAGATCGATGCGTTCGCGGGCCAGGTCGGCGACCCCGTCCCAGTTGATTCAATGGGCTTTTCGGACTCCGAGCTTTTCCGCCGCATCCCCGCTGCCACGGCGTGGGATATGAACAGATTACGCATGGCCAATGACGAATTGAAAGTCGTCGCCAGCAGTATCCGTGCGGCCTTGCAGAGCGGTCAGCCAACGCCATAGTTGCGGGGCTGGGGGCAAAGAGGGGTTAGGCGGCGGCAGCGGCCAATGGGCAACGCGGGGCGATCCGGGCTTCAGTCCGCGATTCGTGCCGGCGGGGCGGGGTAGGAATCGATGCACCGCTGGTAGAGGTCGAGGTACTGCTTGGCCACCCGCGGCCAGGCGTAGTTGCCGGCGGCAGCCAGCCCGGCCAAGCCGAGCCGGGACGCCTCGCCGGGGTCGCCGGCCAGGCGGGCGATGGCATCGGCCAGCCCGTCGGCGGCCCCCACCGGCGTCAGCAGGCCGGTCACGCCGGGGTTGATGAGCTGGCGGATGCCCGGCAGGTCGCTGCCGATGACGGCCTTGCCGGCCGCCATCGACTCCAGAATGGCCAGGCCGAATCCCTCCTGTCGGGACGGATGCACCAGGAATTGGCAATTGGCCAGCAACCAGTTCTTCGCCTCGTCGAACACCGCTCCGGCAAAGGTGACAGCCTCCGTTAGCCCCAGGGCCTTGGCCTGGCTGGCCAGTGCATCGCGGATGTTGCCGTCACCTGCAATGACCAGGTGTGGAATGCGTGGGCTGCCGGACTCGCGTTCACCACGGGAGCCCGTGCGGCCGCGAAGGACTGCTATCGCCGACAGCAACAGGTCCAAGCCCTTGCAGGGGTGCAATCGTCCAAGAGTCAGCATGAACGGGCGATCGCGAAGGACGGCCAGCCGGCCCGGCTCGCCGGGCGGGACGACATCCAGATCGACGCCGTTGGGAATGACCAGCGAATGGGCGGCGCCGTCGGTCAACTCGTCAACCAGCGCCTTCTGCCCTTCGCTGACGCCGGTGACGGCGTCGGCGATCCGCATCGCGCGGATCATCCGTCGGCGGGTGATCCAGTTGCGGCGATAGCGTCCAACCAGGCCGATGTCGCCGCCGTGCGAGGTGACGACTACCGGCACGCCGAGGGCG
>JAQTVL010000221.1 GCA_028706835.1 Phycisphaerae bacterium
CAGTGATCAGTGGTCAGTGGTCAGAAGAGGCAGTGGACAATGGCTGTTTTGCATTTCACTGACCACTGTTCACTGACCACCGACTACTGCATTTTTTATCGTCTCGCGCAGGCGATGCAGTTTAGCCGTTGGGAACAGGCCATAGAAGAAGTCGCGGGCTGACGCCACTTCGCCGGCGGCCTGGCGGGCAAGCAACTGACGCGTCAGGGCCTCCTGCCGGGCGATCGGCTCAGCCAGCCGATGCGCGAGGTCCTCGTTCAGCCGGCGAATCTGGAGGAAGATGGACGCCCGTTCGCGCGAACCGGCGGCCGTACGCTGGGCGCGGAGTTCGTCGTTCCGCCGGACCGCGGCGACTCTCGCGTCGACGAGCAAACCAACGTCGCCTGCCCGGAGCAGGTCCGCGGGCAGATGCCGCTGTGGGTTGAAGCGCATGTCGCGAAGTTGCCGCCGGGCCTGGCGAAGCTGGTCCGCCGTCGCGGTCGCGATGTCGAGCGGCAGCAGCAGCGTCGCGGAGGCTACCGCATACGGCGGGGCGGGCAGGCGGTAGACACGCTCGAACAGCAGGTCGGTTGCCCGATCGTAGATGCCGCCTCCGACGCCGTGGATGAAGAAGTCCGTCAGCAGCAGCCGGGCGAACAGTGTGAGCGTGAGCGCCCGCGGCCGCAGTTGGACCCCCGCGTCGGCCAACGTGCGGCGAAGATCAGCGATGGTGATCGTTGCGGGCACGTCGCCGATCGGCCCGAGGTCGTCGGACAGCAGCACCCAGCCGGCGCGGGTCGAGACAAACAGGCGGTGCCGGCCAGGGCGGTCCGCGCGGAGCGTCCACAACGGCAACTCGATGCGATCCTGCTCGCCACGGAGCGGCGTGGCCGGCTCGTGGCCGGTAAGTTCGTGCGCCTCGCGAAGCGCGTCGTTGTAGGCTGGGTGGAACGACTCGCGCCGGGCGATCAGGTCGGCCGCGAACAGCAGGAACGCATCCTGGTTCGACAACCGGGAGGTCAGCGTTTCGACCAGACGCAGTCCGATCCGCTCATCGGCCGCCGCGCGCATCGTCGCGCACCATTGGCCGAAAGTGGTCGGCTGGTTCGGCGTCTCGCCATCCAGTTGGAACGGACAGGTGCGCCGTTCGGTCAGCAAGGGGTCGAGGTCCCGGCCGATGTGCTCGCAGATGCGGCTGATCTGCTGTGGCGGCGGCGCGGGCTGGCGCTCGAACGGTTGGGCGTGGTCGAGTTCCAACTCGCCGCGGCGAACGAGCCGGCCGTCGGGCGTGAGCGCCGGCCAGGCGATCTGTGGCCCGGCGCGGGGCAGGTCGTGGTCGACGTTCAGGTTGAGGGCGGCGCCGACGCGGAACGCGAGCGCTTCGATCGCGCAGTTCTTCGCCCAGATGCCGGGATGGTACGGAAACGTCTGGTGGCCGGTTGCGATCCAGATGCCGGAGGCGTCCGGTTTTGGGCCGGCGAACGAATCCAGCGACTCGCGCGCGAGCGATCGCGCGTCGGCGATCGTCATGTCGAGCAGTCGGGCCGTTCGTTCGCTCGACAGCGCCACGTGGGTGCGCTCGGCCAGTTGCGCCCAGCGCGACGGGTCCGGCCAGAGAAGGACGTCGCCGTCGTTGCCTGGCGGTTGCAGTTGCCACGGTTGTGGTTGGGCGTCAGCCATTGCGGGTATTTAACTCGGTCGGAGGGGCCCGGTCCAGTGTCGATCACGGCGCCGCGGGGACGTTCACTCGCGGCTCCGGCGAATCGCGGTGCAGCCGCATCATCTGCCATTCCTCCTGCACGGGCGAGAGCAACTCCTGCAACATCACGTCGCGGTAATGCTGGAGCCGCACGGCCGCGTTGTCGAGCCGGCCGCCGAAGCTGCGTTTCAGGTCGGGGTAGATCACGGGCACGGGCAGCTCGCGCATCTTGAACCGCGCCCGCGCCGCCTGCACCCAGAACTGCATCGGAAAGGCGTAACCGGTCGCCGTCAGGTTCAGCCACTGGAGCGAGTCGACCTTGTGCGCCTTATAGCCGCAGAAGGCGTCGGTCAACCGCAGCCCGAGCACGTCGTTGAGCGCCTTGGTGAGCGTCTGGTTGATCGACAGCCGGTCCGGCGGCGGGGCGTCGTTGCCGGGCAGGTCCATTAGGTATCGGCTGCCGGACACGAGATCGCATTCGCAGTAGGTGGCCGATTCGAGAAACTGGGCAATCTGGGCCGGCTGGTGCTGGCGGTCGCAGTCCATGGTGATAACCCAGTCGAAAGCGTGTCGCCGGGCAAAGTTGAAGGCGTCGATGATCGACTGGCCGTAGCCGCGGTTCCGCGGATGGCGGACGATCTGGACGTCGTCGCGTTCGTCGAGCAACTGGGCCGTGCCGTCGGTGGACCCGTCGTCGATGACGAGCACGTGGCGATGCAGCGACAGGACCTCGTCCAGAACGGCGTTGACGTGCCGGGCCTCGTTGAACACAGGGATAGCGACGAGTGACCGCATCTGATCGAAGTGTAGCCTGCCGCGAGGGACAGAGTCAACGGCCGGGCTTGAACATTGCCTCGATCGCATCGTCGCCGTGGCGGATCGACAGGCGGGCCTTCAAGCGAGAAAGTTGTCTCTTCCGCGAGTGACGCCGAATGCATAGACTGTTCGGTCGTAACAAGGAGTTGCCATGCAATACACCACGCTCGGACGGACGGGGATAGAAGTTTCGCGGCTGTGCTTCGGCACTATGTCGTTCGGCGGCGACGCCGACGAGGCGACCTCGCTGGCGATGTTCAACCGCTGCCGCGAGGCCGGCATCAACTTCTTTGACTGTGCCAACATCTATTCAAAAGGGGCGGCAGAGGAGATTCTCGGCCGGTGCATGGCGGGTGTGCGCGACCAACTGGTCATCACCAGCAAGGTATGCATCGCTATGGGGCCGGGCGGCAACGACCGGGGACTGTCGCGGCGGCACATCATGCTTCAAGTCGAGGACTCGCTTCGCCGGCTGAAAACGGACCGGCTGGACCTCTACTTCTGCCACCACGTCGACCCACGGGCCGACGTGGAGCAGACTCTGCGGGCGATGGACGACTTGGTGCGGCAGGGCAAGATTCTCTACCCCGGCGTGAGCAACTGGGCCGCCTGGCAGACGGCGTTGGCACTGGGCCAGGCGGATCGCCTTAGCCTGTCGCGGTTCGAGGCGCTTCAGCCGATGTACAACCTTGCCAAGCGGATCGCGGAGGTCGAGATTCTGCCGCTGGCCCGGGCCGAGCGGCTGGGCGTGATCCCGTACAGTCCGCTCGGCGGCGGCCTGCTGAGCGGCAAGTATTCGCGGGCGCGACGGGACGAGAAGGGCCGGCTGGCGACGAACAAGATGTATCTGGCCCGCTACGGGGAGGACGCGAATTTCGAACTGGCGGAGAGGCTCACCGACTATGCCGCCCGGGTCGGCGTCGCGCCGGCGACGCTGGCGGTCGCATGGGTCAAGGCCAATCCCGCGGTGACCGCGCCCATCATCGGCGCCCGAAACCTGGAGCAGTTGGAGGCGTCGCTGGCAGCCGGCGATTACGAGATGTCCGAGCCGCAGTGGCGTGAAATCGCCGCCTTGACGCCGCCAGTCCCGGTCGCGACGGACCGGACCGAGGAGCGATCCAACTGATCGCAGCCAGTGTTGTGATTTCGGCCAGGCGGGTGGTAGGATTGTCGCGAAATGAATGTCGTGCATTTCAATCAGAAAGCCCCGGGGACGTCCATTTTCTATCTCACCCGCGGCGGCGAGCTTCATGGCAGCCAGCGCCAGTTGGTTCATCTCGTCTCGCACATGGACCGCGACCGCTACAGCCTCGCCGCGGTGAGCAGAAACGAGGGGCCGACCGTTCAACTCCTGCGCGAAAGCGGCGTGGGCACCGACGTGCTGCACCTTCGCCCGTGGCGGAAGTTCAGCCATATCCTGACGCGCTATCGCGACGTGGCCGCGCTGGTAAGGCTGGTCGGGTCGCATCGGCCTGACGTGCTCCACGCTTCGGATCTCTGGCTGGGCAACTACCTGGTGCGTGCGGCGGCGAAACTGGGCGTCCCGGCGGTTCTGCACGCGCGGGCGCCCAAGCCCCCTCGCGACATGCGAAAGCATGGCTGCCTGCGGGCCGACGCCGTGATTGCGATTTCCCGACGGGTTCGGCGGCTGCTGCTGGAGGCCGGCGTGCCGGACGAGCGGATCGCCGTTATCTACGATGCGGTCGACTTGGATCGGTTTCGTCCCAGGCCGGCAGGGGCGAATGTGCTGCGGGCGGAATTCCCAGCGGCCAGCGGCGCATGGGTCGGCATGGTCGGGCAGATCAAGGACTCCAAGCGGCAGTTCGAGTTTCTCCAGTGCGCCAGCCGGCTGACCCGCGGCGGCTGCGACGCGACATTCTTTGTCGTCGGCGATTCGCATCGTCCCGGGCCGCTGGCCGATCTCCGTAGCGAGGCGGAGCGGCTTGGCCTCGGTGGCCGGGTGGTCTTCACCGGCCGGCGGAGCGACATGCCGGAGCTGCTCGCATCTCTGGATGTCCTGGTCACGCTGTCGGGCGGGTCGGTGATGATCGAGGCGATGGCCTGCGGCGTGCCGGTGGTTTCCGCAGGTTTCACGCCGTCGGGCGAATCGACGATCATCCGCGACGGCGAAACCGGCGTGCTTGTCCCGCCGGGCCGCGAAGGCGAACTGGGCGAGTCGATCGCCGCGCTCGTGGCGGACCCCGATCGACGGGCGAGGCTGGGCGCTGCGGCCCGTCGGCACGCCGAGGCGAACTTCGGCGTGGACCGCCTGGTTCGCGAAACCGAGGCTGTCTATCAACGACTGGTCAGCTAATCCGTTCGGATCACACATGCTCAGCAGAAAACTTTCGCGAATGTGGCAGACGGTCCGTTGCGGCGTGCGTGCCTCGCGGCCGGGGCCCGTCGCCTGGATTCGCTCGATTGTCCGGACCGCCCGCATTTGCAGGCTTGGCCGATTCCTTCCGATCGAGGCGTTTCGCCTCGGGTTGCTGAACCCGGACCTGCCCAACATCCCCAGCGAGTCGTTCATCAGCCGGAAGAACTTGACCAAACTCCAGAAGATGCTCAACCCTGAGCCGTTGGCCGCCGGCCTGCGGAACAAGGTGACGTTCTATCGCCGGTGCGAGACGGCGGGCCTGCCCTCGCCGCCGGTCTATGCCGTGATGTTTCCCGGCACGGTCGGGTGGGCGTCCGACGGGTCCCGGCTTGGGGGCGAGGCGGACTGGCTGAGCTACCTGTCGGAGCGAATCCCAGGCGAGTTCTTCGTCAAGCCCGTCGCGGAGTCGCACGGGAATGGGGTGGAACTGTTCACGCGGGATGCCGCGGCCTTTCGTGATCATCGCGGAAAGCGTTTCAGCCCGCGGGAACTCCATGGCTGGCTGGTTCGAGGCGCGGGCGAACAAGGCATGATCCTCCAGCAACGGGTGCGGATGCACCCGTCCTTGGCGGAACTGGGGCGGACGGAGTATGTCCAGACGGCCCGCGTCAACACGCTGCTGGATTCGCCCACCGAGTGCCGGGTGATCCACGCGCACGTTCGGCTGATCGTGGGCGACCGGGTCTGCGACAACTCGGAGTTCGCGGGGCTGGTGGATAACTTGCAGATCATGCTCGACCCGGCGACGGGCAGGGGAGTCGCCGGCGTAACGTACCGCCGAAGCGTGCCTGGCTTCCGGCCCCTGACGGCTCACCCCGTCACCGGCCAGCGGGTTGCGGACTTGCAGGTGCCGGATTGGCCCCGGGTCTGCGATTTGGCCTGCCGGGCGGCGTTCGTGTTCTATCCCATGCGCGCGATCGGGTGGGATGTTGCAGTGACGCCGGATGGCCCGGTCCTGCTGGAAGGCAACGTGGCCTGGGACCCGCTCAACCAGCATCCGTCCGTCGGGCAAGTGGTAGCGCAACTCGCCGCGGCTGCGGGCGTGAAGTTGGCGATGCCCTATAGTCGCCCATTGCTGTGAGTGCTCGATTCAGCCAGGAGCGGTCGGCATTCGGGGTGCGGCAAGAGTTGGTGACATGCTTGCCAATCCGTCTTTTCGTGGAGTGCGGTAGCGCAGCTACCGCTTTGGATTGTGCAAGGTCGTATCTGTCCTCCAAAGCGGTAGCTGCGCTACCACACTCCACAAACAGCGCGGAGTCATTCTTGCCGCCGAGTGCTGTCACACTGCGTCATTCGGCACTTCCTCAAATCGTGTTGACACCGTTTTCGCCCGCTTCTAGCATGGCTGGATTATGAGGTGAGGCGGAAGATGGCTGTGCTTGCGATTATCTCTGACATCCACGGGAACCTCGAGGCGCTCACCGCGGTGCTCGCGGACATCAAGGCCCGCGGCATCGAGCGGATCATCTGCCTCGGCGACGTGGTGGGCTACGGGCCCGACCCGCTGCCGTGCCTGGACCTCATTCGGCGAAGCTGCCAGGTGACGCTCTGCGGCAACCACGACCAGGCGGTCCTGCTCGAGCCGAATAACTTCAACGTCGGCGCCGAGCGGGCCTGCTTCTGGACCCGGCAGTGCCTCGAAGATGAGCCCGATGCCAAGCTCCGCGACGACCGCTGGCGGTTCATCGGCCGGCTGCCCGTCAAACACGTCGACGGCAAGATGCTGTTCGTGCACGGCTCGCCGCGCCGGCCGGTGAACGAGTACATCTTCCCGGACGACGTGTACACGAACCCGACGAAGATCTCGCACATTTTCGAGCGATTCGAGGGCGTGTGCTTCGTCGGCCACACGCACGTGCCGGGGCTGTTCACCCCCGAGCCGGACTTCTACTCGCCCGAGGAATTCTCGCACAAGATCGACATCGGCGGCGACGACGAGCGGCGGATTCTGAATGTCGGTAGCGTCGGCCAGCCGCGCGACCGCGACCCGCGGGCGTGCTACGTTATCGTCAACGAGACTGTCGTGGAATACGTCCGGCTGGAGTATGACATCCAGGCGACGGTGGCGAAGGTGGCGGAGGTGCCGGCGCTCGACAATTTCCTCGGCCAGCGGCTGATCGACGGCCGGTAGAAACCAGTGGTCAGCGGCCAGTGGTCGGTGGTCAGCAAGAAGGAGCGGGGTGCTTCGGGTTCTGCTGACCACTGACCACTGTTCACTGACCACTTCTCAGGACAAGGCGGAATCTTGGAAGCCAAACGAACCATAGTGGCGTTGCTGATCTCTGCGGCCGCATTCTTTCTGTGGATGCACGTGATCTCGAAGTGGTCGTTCTTCGACCGGCTGACCCCGAAGCCGGAGTCGCAGCAGACGCAGACGGCAGGCCAGCCCACCTCGCCGCCGCAACCGCCGCCGCAACCGATTCTGC
>JAQTVL010000222.1 GCA_028706835.1 Phycisphaerae bacterium
GCCTGCTGCCGACCGGCGTGGCGCTGTATGGCGTGGTCGGCGACTACCCCAACGGCAACAAGGGCTACCTGTGGACCGATGGCCGGGTGACCTGGGAGAACGGCGCGTTCCTCAGCGTGCTCAACGGCCTGGGCTATCCCGACGCCGCGCCGGGCGGGAACACGCAGGGCATCACGATGTTCTGCGACGGCGAAAAGGACGGCTGCCTGATCCGCCACAGCGACCAGTATCGCGGCGTGGAGCACAGCTACACCGTCGCCGGCGGCGATCCGGGCGACACGGTGTACGCCCAGCCGAACCCCGACTACTTCCGCATGTTGGACCTGGGCGACGGACGCGTAACGCCCGCAGGTTACGGGCATCGATCCGTCGAGCTGATTGTCCAGACGATCTTGCGGGTCGAAGCCGAGGCCGGCGACGACCTGATGAAGCGCAAGCGGATGATCCACGACATCGACAAGGCCGGCATCGTCGCCACGCCGGCCAACAGCGCGTATAACGAACTGGTGGTCGAGGCCGGCCGGCTGTCGCTGGCCAACGCCGGGCGCCACGTCACGATCGAATACGGGGAGAACCCGCGGGTGGTGCTGAAGTAAGCTTCCCCCTACTGCACGCTGAACATCACTGCCGACCCCTGGCCTGACGGGGCCAGGCATCGCAGTTCGTACTGGCCCGGATGCAGCAGCAACCGGGACGCCGCCGAGGTCTCGATCAGCCGGCCGTGGAGGAACCATTGGAGCGCGTCGGGCCGGTTGACTCTCGGGTTGACGATCGCCTGGCCTTCGATCGCAAGGAATCTCGCGCCGTCGGCTGGGTAGGTGATTCGGATCGGCCCGGAGACCTCCGGCGGCTTCGGCAGCGGCGAGGCGACCGACCAGGGCTTCGGCGGCGACGGATCGGAATCCACGCGGACCCGCGGCAAGGCGAAGATCTGCGCCAGCAGCGGCTCAGCCGCCTCCGCCCCCACGTACACCTGGCTGCCCCCGCCGCTGAATCGCCCCACCCACACGCCCGCGGCGAACCGCCGATTGTGCCCCACCGCCCAGGCGTCCCGCCGGCCGGAACTCGTGCCCGTCTTCCACATGAACCACGGAATCTCGTCCGCCATCAGGTCGGCCATGCCCGTCGGCGTGCGAGCCCGGCTGGACAGGATCGCGTCCAGCGTCGCGCACACGTTGGCGTCCATCGCGACCGCTGACGCACTCGCCTGGTCCATGAACAGCCGGGGCGTCTTCCGCACGCCGCCCCTGCCGATCGTCGCGAAGGCGTTGACCAGGTCGATCAGGCGAACCTCGGCTGTGCCGACCACCACCGACAGCCCGCCGCGATCGGTCGTCCCGTCGCGGAACGTCAGCCCGGCCGACTGCATCAGCCCGAGGCAGCGGTCCATGCCGATCTCCTCAGCCACGAGGATGGCCGGCACGTTCAGCGATTGCCGCAGGGCGTCGGCTGCGGACAGTTCGCCGTGGAACTCGCCGTCGAAGTTGTTTGGCGACCACCCGGCCCGCTGGATGAACAGGTCGTAGACGGTCGAGTCGGGATTGGCCCGTTTCGCCTCGAAGGCTGCGGCGTAGACGAACGGCTTGAGCGTCGAGCCGGGGCTGCGCCACGCGGTCGCGCCGCAGACCTGCGCGTCCGAGCCGACGGCCCCGGTCGAGCCGACGACCGCGACGATGTCGCCGGTCGCCAGGTCGATCACCACGACCGACGCATCCGTCCCCGGCGGCAGCGGTGCCACGCGATGCCTGGCGAGCTTGAGGATTTCGTTCTGGAGCGGCAGGTCGATCGTGGTCCGCCCGCCCTGCGGCCGCGACTGGAACGCCGTCCACGCGGCATGATTCCCCGCTTGCGTTCTCGCAGTCGCGGCAGCGATGGCGACGGGTTCCTCGCCCGCGTGCGTCGCCTGTTCCGCAGTAATCGCGCCAGTTGCGACCATGCGTTCGAGCACAATCTTTCGTCGCGCCTTCGCCGCGTCGGGGTTCCGGTCGGGGCGCAACTTGCCCGGCGCCTGCGGCAACCCCGCCAGCAGCGCCGCCTCGCCCAGGCTCAGGTCGGCGGCGTGCTTGCCGAAATACGCCAGCGACGCCGCCTCCACGCCCCGCAGATTCCGCCCGTAGGGCGCGACGTTCAGATAGGCTTCGAGAATTTGGTCCTTCGTCCGCAGCTTCTCCAACTGCCGGGCGCGGAAGCTTTCAACCAGCTTCGCCGACAGGCCCCGGGGCCGGTCGTCCATCATGCGGCAGACCTGCATTGTCAGCGTGCTCGCGCCCGACACGATCCGCCCGCCGGTAACGTTCTGCCGCGCCGCCCGTGCCACCGCCAGCCAGTCAATTCCCTCGTGCTTGCGGAACCGCTTGTCCTCGACGGCGACGGTCGCCTGCGCCAGCCACGGCGACATGCGATCGAGGGAGATCGGGAATCGCCACTGTTCCTCGGAGTTGACGAGCTGAAGCAACGGCGTGCCGTGCCGATCGGTCACGCAGACGCTGGCGGAGGAGCGGTTCAGCCGGGCAACCGGGAACGGGAACGTCTGCGACAAGATCGCCATCGCGGGTGGGACGAGGACGATCACAGCGAGCGCGACGATGAGGAGGCGCGTCATACGCCGCCGCCATCGGCGGTGCCAATTCGGAATTCGGAATGCGAAATGGGACATTGAAGACACGGCAACCATCCGAGCATTGTTGTGTGTTAGGCCACGCCTTTAGGCGTGGTACCGGGCACCGCACATTATCTTGTTCTTCAGGGCGTTTAAACGCCCTTCCCGATCCCGGCTTCAGCCTTCCTCCTCTTCGAGCGACCGTTCCAGACGATCGAAAATCGTTCCCTTCCGATGATGCTCTTTCTGGTTCTTGATGTAATCGACGACCCACGGAATGTCCTTCGTTCCGAAACTCACCACGCCGTAGCCGGTCTGCCACTCGAACCCGCTGTCGAATACGAGGATCTGCTCGTTCGTATCGTGTGACGAGCCACCCTTGACCGCTCCGATCCATCGGCTCGGCTCGATCGTCGGCGGGACGGTCACTGCGAGATGCACGTGGCTGGGCGTGCCGCCGATCTCGTGTACAAACAGGTGCTTGGTTTCCAGCGCCCGGTTGCGGATCAGGTCGTAGATCTTCTGTTCGGTCGCCGGTTTGATCATGTTGGCGCTGTTCTTGCAGTGCCAGACGAAATGCAGGTTGATCTCGCTGTAGACATTTCTCGGCATGGTCGTCTCCGAGGCTGAAGCCAATCGGGTAAGCCCGCTGAAGCGGGCTGGGGAAGAAGAAAACGACCGGACACGAGCACCACGCCTAAAGGCGTGGCCTAACACACATCAAGAAAACCGGCCGGCCAGCCACCGCGCCTAAAGGCGTAGCGTAACGCACGTCAAGAAAAGAACCGGAGTTCATTCCGCACTCCTCATTCCGCATTCCGAATTAGATCCATTTCGCTTCACTTCGTGATCTCGATCTTCCCCGCGCCGTGGATTGATGCGAACGCCGGGTCGTACATGCTCGACGCCTGGATCGGCGGCAGGGCGAATTTGCCCGCGGTCGTCGCTCGCAGCGAGTACCGATAGGTCCGCGCCGTGCCGTCGACCGGGACGAACAGCAGCACGCGGTCGTCGCGGAATTCCAGGTGGTCCGTCCCCTTGCCGCCCTCGTCGGCTGCCTGCTCGCTGGTCATCAGCGTCGGGTTCTCGACCTCCAGCCCGGCCGGCAGCGCGTCGACGATCGCGACGTCGTTGATCGTCCCGCCTTCGCCGATCCGCTGGATCGTCACCTCGACGCGGACCAGATCGCCGACCTTGATCTTCGCAGGATCGACCGCCTTCCCGTCCCGATCCTTCCACTCACGCCGCACGCACAACTCGCGGTCGTAGGCTTGGGCGGCGGGGTCCTTGGCGAAGCCCTCGGTGCTCGCGCACGCGTAGACCCAGCCGCTGCCCGAGCAGTCGAGTTTCAGCGGCCCGGCCTCCTTTACCTTGAACGTTACTGCCTTGACGCCGCCGACCTTCCAGGCGAGCGCCCCGACCCGCACCTGGCCGGTGAAGTCCGACGGCTCCGCCTGGATCGCCTGGTATCGCGCCAGGGCGGCCAGGCAGGCGGCGTTGTCGATGGTGGACCCCCACGCGCCGGCGGCGGTGCGGGCCTTGTTCAGGCGATCGGCCAGCAGCGCGGTCCACGGATGGTCGGGCTTCAGGTCGACCAGGGCATCGAGCAGAGCCGCCGCGCCGGCGATGCTGGATGTGGGCCGACGATCCGCCTCCGCGGTCGGGGCGTGCAGCGTGTTCTCCGGCAGGGCGGCCAGGGCCAGGTCCTTACGCCCAGCCGCCACCCAGGCGGCCGCCAGGTGCGCTCGCCCGCCGATGTCCAGTTTGTCGGGGTGCTCCTGTAGGCGGTTCATCCAGCCGAGTTGAGGCTGGCGGAAGGCGGCGAGCACGTGCAGCATCTGGGCCCGCAGGTTGTCGTCCACCTTTTCGTCGTCGTCGCTTCGCCGCAGCGACCGCTGGAGGTAGCCAGTCAGCTCGTCGATGAACTTCTTGTCCGGTTCGTAGCCCGCCCGCTTCGCCTGGGCCAGGAAGTTGCCCACGTAGACGCTGGCCCACAGGCTCGGCTCGCTGCCGCCGGGCCAGTAGCTCAGCCCGCCGCGCTCAGTCTGCATCGACCACAGCCGCACGATGCCGGAACGGACCATGTCGCCCGCCTGCCCGACCCGCACGTCGTCCGGGCTGAGAACCTGCGGGGCGCGGAGCAGGGCGTACAGCCGGCTGGCCGTCTGCTCGACGCAGCCGTAGGGGTAATCCACAAGCTGCTCGATCGCCGGCCGGAGTTGAACCGTCGGCTGGCCGCTGATCGTCACGACCGAACGGGCCGTGCCCGGCAGGAAGGCGGCGTCGTCCAGCTCGATGGTCGCCGGCTGGCTGGCGGGGACGCGGACCAGCTTGGCGACTGCGTGAATCGGACCGGCTGGTCGAACAGTGAGCAGCGCGTAGTCGTGGGCAGTCAATTCGCCAGCGGTTGTCGTAGCGACGGTGCGGACGGAGGCCTGGCCCATGTCCGTCGCCGTCGCGTCAACCCAAACCGTCAGGTTCTTCCCGGCGGGGATCGCGGTTGGTGGCAACGTGTACGTCGCCATCCGCCCCCGAGCTTCCGCTCGGGGCTCGGGGTCGGGTTGCGTGGTTTCGGTGGTGGGACCCGCGGTCACTCCCTTGCCGGACAGCTTCACCGGGCCGACGACCTCCATTACCACCGCGGCCTCGATTGGCTTGTCGGTTGTGTTGAACAGTTTCACCGGGACGGCGAACGAGTCGCCCGGCGCGGCGAACCGTGGCCAGCTCGTCTCGACCAGCAGCGCTGACGTGACCGTGACGGCTGCCTCGGCGGAGCCGTAGCGGTCGTGATCGACCGCGACGGCCATCACGCGCAACTCGCCGGTCATGTCGGGCAGCGCCAGCTCGACGCTGGCGGCCCCATCGGCAGCCAGCGGAATCGTCTTCTGCCAAACAATCGCGGAATCGCGGCGCTTGATGGGCACGGGTCCGAGCCGGCGGACCGACTTGCTCTCGTCGCCGCCGATTCGCAGCATGGTCTTTGGCCGCTTGTAGTCCGGCAGCAGGTCGAGGAACACGTCGCTGGACACCACGCCCAGCCGGCGAGGGGCGAAGAAGTGCCCGATCGGGTCCGGCGTGGCGAAGGCCGTTGTCAGCAGGATGCCCTGGTCCACTGCCCACAGGTGAACCTGCCCCGGCCGCTGGTCGTCCAGCGCAGCCGGCGCTTGCACCTGGACGCGGATGCGCTTGCCGGGCTCACATTTCTTCGGCGCGGTCAACTTGACCGCCATCTTGTGCGACGACGGGTCGATCAGGAGCCTGGCCATGCCGACCGCCCGGTGCGGCAGCCACTTCTCGTTCTCCGGGTCGACCGGTCGGACCACGCTGGCTGTCACGAACGCCCCGCCGCGAAGCGTGGCCGCCACGGGCAGATCGAGCTCCGCCGACTTGCCCGTCAACTCGACCACCCGCTGCTCGAGCACCTGGTCGGTTTCGAGCGTCAGCAGCATGGTGCCCGCGAACGGGCTGCGGACAACCACGTGGGCCTGCGTGCCGGGGGCATACCGGGCCTTGTCGAGCACGATGTCCAGCCGCTCAGGCCGGTTGACCGCGAAGCCCTGGACCTCCTCGCCGCGCCACGCGGCGCACAGGTCCAGCACCGTCTTGTTGCCGGAAGTCACGTCGGTAACGACCAGCCGATAGCTGCCCGGCTCGGGGCACTGAATCGCCAGCTTGCCTTTCGCGCCGCGAACCTGGTCGCCGGTCAGCGTCCCCTTGCGGACGGAGACCAGCCGCTCGACCGACTTCCACACGCGCTCCTGGCGAACCTGCTCGACGGTCCAGTCCCACTCCACGCGGGACAGCACGAAGGCCACGTCGCCCGCCGCCGGTTCGTCCTCGCCGGTCACCTGCACCCACGGAATCTCGACCGGTTGGCCGGTCTGCACAATCTGGCTGGGCGGCGGCAGCAGGCCGACGTATCGCCCGGCTGTATCCACGTTCACCGTCAGGTTCGTCGAGACGGACCGCCCACCCGGCTCGGTTACGGTCACGGCGACGGCCCCGTTCCACCAGCCCTTCACCCCGATATCCGGCTCGATCTGGAGCGTCGCCTTGCCTTCGTCGTCAAGTTCCGCATCCGCCTCGATCGGCTTGATCTTCTTCTCCACCTTCGCCCCGGTGAACACGTAATCGGGGAACTTGGCTGACTTGAACGGTGCCGGGCGGAGCGTCAGCCGGGCGGTCACGGGTAGGCCGGCAGCCGGTTGGCCGAACAGGTATCTCGCCGACGCCCGCACCTCGACCGGCTGGCTGGCGGCGAACAGTCTGCGGTCCTCCTCGGTGCTCGCCTTCACCTCCATCCGCACGGGCACGAAGCTCTCGACGAAGGTGGCCGCCTCGCCGAACGCTTCCTCCGAACCGGGCAGGCTGACGGCGAATCGGTACTCGCCTTCCTGGCTGTCCGCGGGCGGCGTGAAGTCGGCGTGGAAGACGCCCTGGCCGCCGGCCTCGACCTTCACGGGGAGTTGGGCGGCCTTTCGCCCGTCGGGCCGGGACACCGTCAGCGTCATCGGGAACGGCTGCGGAATCTGGCCGCCGGCGTCCCGCAGGATGCCGGTCAGGTGGACCGTCTCGCCGGGGCGGTAGACGCCGCGCTCGGTGTAGAGCATCGCGTCGTAGCTCCGCGTGACGGCCGCGCCGTCCTGGTCCACCTCCTCCACCACCCAGGGCCGCCGGGCCGGCAGCAGGTAGGCCAT
>JAQTVL010000223.1 GCA_028706835.1 Phycisphaerae bacterium
GATCAGCTTGGCCAGGTCCACCGGCTTATCCAGGAAGTCCGTCACCGGCAGGAAGCTGTTATCGATGTCCAGCGTGTCCATCCCCAGGCCATGCCTCGCGTTTACCGCGGTTAGCATGAGGATCGGCATCTGGCCAAGCTCCGGCTCCGCCCGCACCGCCCGAGCCAGCTCGAAGCCGCCGAAGTCGTCCTCCGGGAACATCACGTCCAGCACCAGCAGGTCCGGCGGGCGCAGCCGCATCTGCCCGAGCGCCGCGACCGGATCCGTCTGGCAGGCCACCTCGTGGCCGGCCCGCCCAAGCACCAGTTCCAGGGGGCGACTCAGTTCGTCGTCGTCGTCCACGATCAGCACGTAGGCCATGACACCGCTCCTCGTTCTGAGGTAATTGCCCGCCACCGTGGCGGCTTCGCCCTGGATGCCCGCTCCGTAGGTGTGGTCCATTAGGAACAACAGATGCAACGGTCATGCCACGGGGCCTTCCGTCCGCGATAATCCCCGCCACGGCGACGGAAAATCGCCCTCCGAGGCCGTCATTACGCAGGTAAGCGCATTGTAAGAAGCGAGTTAGGATTAGTCGCTTGGCGTTCCAATTCCGCATCAACCATGGAATCCATCTGTGCATTCACCTACATAGATTCCCACAATCGAATCTTCAAAGGCGGCTACAGACACCATCTTTTTCCATTACTGAGAATCCGCGACCATCACGGATGGCCACGCCGAGGGTTCAGCCCGACGTTCTACGCCGTCCAGACCCGATCGGAGGCCCGGGTCACTGACGACAGGGCGGTGTCAACGCGAGCACCTGTTGTCGCCCCTCCCCCTCACCAACGCCCGAAATCGAGTTCCCGTTCCGGTGCCACGCCGGTAGAATCGGCCCCGGCCTGTTCAGGCGACGCACAAGGAGTCGACCATGGCTGACGAAGTCCGCTATCACATGCTTCGGCCTGCACAGATCGTCGAGCGGCGGAAGGCCTGCCCGGTAGCCTACGTGCCCATCGGCACTCTGGAATGGCACGGGGTTCACAATCCGGTCGGGGCCGACACGCTCCAGGCCGAGGGGCTGGCGGAGCGGTGCGCCCGGCTGGGCGGGGGATTGGCCTTCCCGCCGCTCTACTACGGCGAGAGCCGCTCCGAGTCGCTGATGGAGGCCAACGCCGCCGACCGCGACAAGATCGCCGAGCAGATGGCCTTGTCGCCGGACAACTTTTTGCCCGAGCGGATGCCCTTCCCGCCCACCGAGCAGGCGCTCAATTACGTCAAGTTGCTGCTGCACGTGCTGGCGGAGGTCGAGAGCCTCGGCTTCGAGGTGGGCGTGCTGGTGGCCGGGCACTACCCGCTGGTCGACCACGCCCAGGCCGCGGTGCTCGAATTCAACCGCCGACACCACAGCCGCTACCACGGCATGTTGGCTTGGGCCGTGGTGGACTACCTGCTGGTGACTGACCGCTACGACCGCCCCGGCGATCACGCCGCCGGCTGGGAAACCAGCCACCTGATGCACCTGCACCCGCAAACCGTCGACCTTTCGCTCCTGCCGCCCAAGGGCGAGAAGCTGATCGGCGTCGGCGGCCGGATACCCCCGCAAGACGCCACCGCGGCCTTCGGCCGGGAAACCATCGAGGCCGCCGCCGAGGTGCTGGTCAAGGAAGTCCGCCACCGCCTGGAGCACAAAGAGATGTATCGCGGCCACGGCACCTGCCTGCGCACGGGCCTGTGGCGCGAAGGAAGAAAGACGATCTGATGCTCTGCCAATTGTCACTTAACGGGTGCCATGCCTGCGATCCCGGCACGCCGGGATTTTGTCGCAGGCATGTCTGGCCCGCGTCGGCATGGCTGGCCCGCCGTCCAAAACAGCCCGGACGGCGTTCCAGCCATGGCACCCGGCGATTGACGGCTGGCAGAAGAGTAGGCGCAACAACCGCCCACGCGGAGAGCAACGCACCATGCGATACGCCGGCTGGAACTTCGAGAAAACGCTGCTGGTCCGCGAGACCGCGAACATCGCCCGTAGCGGCGAACTGCTGGATGTCTGCCTGGCAGTCGAGAGCGATCGGGCGGCCAACCTGGCCAACGACGTGCGCGTCGTGCTCAAGAAAGACTGGAACGTGCTGGACCGCGAGATTCCGTCGCAGGTCCATCGCATCGAGCGGCACGGCGCGACCACGACATTCCGCGTCGCCTGCAACATCGACCTGCCGGCTGGCGGGACGCAGCGGATCGGCGTGTTCTACGACAATCCGCAAGCCCCCCGACCGGATTACCAGGGCAATCTCGATATCACCGGCAACGGGCTGGCGCACACGATCGACACGCCGTTCTACACTGTCACGACCGACGCGAAAAGCGGCCAGCTCAAGACGATCACGGCCAAGACCGACGACCAGGGCACGACGAACCTCCACCGCCTGGACGTGCCCGGCTCCGTGCAGCCGGGCAATATCGTCGTCTTCGCGGCCGACGATCGTAGCATGGGCATCCTGCCCATGTCTGCAACGCCGGGGCTTCCAGCCCCGACGGACACGGGCAAGATGCCCGTGCCACATTTACAGCAAGCAGCCAGCGCTGCCGATTGGCAACAGCCGCAGATCGTCGAAGAGGCTCGCGGGCCTGTCTTCTTCCGGCAGACACGAAAAGGCCGGCTGGTTCCGCCCGGCAGTGACCCGAAGCGCGATTGGCCGGAGCTGGAGATCACCTACAAGTTCTTTGCCGAGCTGCCCTGCATCCTCGTTCACTCCAGGCTGACGTTCCCTCAGGACGCCGGCGTCTTCGCCGTGTGCAACGATGTCGTCTCGCTCAGCCGGGCGATGTTCAGCCACTACACGTTTCGCCCGGTCTCGCCGAGCCTGCCGCTGACGGATGTCGAGGAGATGGGCCACATCGTGGTCGACGCCGTCCACGGCGCGGACCTGCCGCCCGGCCTGGCGTTCTCCGACTTCCTGCCGCACCACCTGGCCTGGCATGCATTCATCAACATTCATCTGCTCAAGGAGCGCGCGATAACCGGCATACAACTGGCCAGCAGCGGCGGCGCGACGTATCGGCCCGGCACGTACGTGATCCGCGACGAGAAGAGCGTGCAGTGGTGTCGGGCGCCGATCTACGTGCAGGCCCGCAATCGCCGGGAGAACGTCATCCGCGTGCCCGCCGGCACGGTCTTCGAGGAGGCCAACACTTTGTGCTTCTCCAACTGGGACCAGCAGTGGGGCCAGCGAATCGACGCCCTGGGCAAGCGGCTGAACAACCCGCCGGCGGTCACCGTTCACCCCGTCTACCTCGGCGACGCACCGCCCGAGCCGTTCGAGCCGCTGCCGGTCGGCCGGCGCGCGGACGCGTATCTGCGGGCGGGGGTGCGATGATGAACACAACCACAATGGTCCCGTTCGATCCGACCGGCTGGCAGGCCTTCCTGCCGTTCACGGTATCCGAGCCGGCCGGCATCGCCCGCCAGCGGGCGGTCGTGGACGTTGCGTTCGCTCTGCCAGGCGCAGCGCTCGCGCCGGAGGGCGCGGACTTGCGAGTCGTCCACGATCACGCCGGCCAGTTGAGGGAGCTAACGGCCCAGTTCTACAACCTCGAACAAGCCGACGGCAACATCACCGGCCGGGTCGCGTTCTTCCTCGACATCGCCGCCGGCGCGAGCGAGAGCCTTCGGCTGTACCACGGCAACCCGGGCGCGAAACCGCCAAGTTATCCGTCCAGCCTGACCGTGATGAAGGCCGCCGCCGGCCCGCAGCACTACTGGATCGAGAACGAGTTCTACAAGATCGAGACGCTGCCGAAGAGCGGGCAGATCTGGCACGTCTGGAACAAGCGCGGCAGCAACACGTCGTGGCACCACAACGAGTGGGCCGAGAATACCGACAAGGGCGGCGACCCGTGCCACTGGGCCCCCAACTGCTGGGTCGGCTACCCGGACCGTGTGACCAACGGCTACGAGCTGCGCGAGGGCAAGGAGCCGGACTTCTTCGATTGGCACTACGTCTTCGGCTGGGACAACCCGAGCTCCGCCACGATTCGCGGGCCGGTGTTCTTCGAGTTGCGGCGGTGGGGCCCGGTCTGGCCGCACCCGGAGCACACCAACGCGAACATCCGGCGCGACGACAAGCAGCGGATCGTCGCCGAGGTCGTCTACCGGTTCTACGCCGGACTGCCCTGGCTTTATCAATCCTCGCGCCTGCAAACGCTGGAGGACCTGCGGGTGTTCTTCATCCGCAACAGCCAGTTCGTGTTCCTCGATCGCGCGTTCACGCACGCGCTGCTCATGCCGGAGCGCCGCCCGGACATCCTGCCCACCGACGAGGTCGCGCCGGCCGTCATTCGCCTGATGGCCCGGGACAACCTCAAGCCGTTCCCGCGGATGCAGCACAGCCTGAGCAACGTGCTGCCGGCGAAGCTGGAATACGTGGGCTTCTACAACAGCCACAACGGCGACGCCTTCACCGAGTTCCAGCTCGTCGAGCGGAACGGCAACGTCCACTCCGGCGCCCCGACGTATCGCAACCACACCACGCTGCTGACGGAACTGCACGACTGGTCGGTGTATTTCGGCCGGGCGTTCTCGTACACGAACCTGCGGTTCCACCCGGAGAACGCGACCTTCCTGCCGAAGGGCGAGCGCTACGAGGAAGAGAACATCTGCCTGATCCACCGGCACGAGAACCTGCCCGCCACGCTGGCCGACCTGGCGGCCCGGAACCTGGAGCTGCGGAATCCGTTAGAAGTGAAGATGCCCACTTAGCGCCAGCCGACAGGAGAAGTTGAGATGGACACGATCAAGATTGGCGCGCTGACAGTCGGACGATTCATCCTGGGCTCGAACCCGTTCAGCGGCTTCTCGCACCAGGGCTCGACGCGCGACGCCGAGATGGAACATTACTACACCTGCGCGAACGTCAAGGCCGTGCTCCGCGCCGCCGAGAAGCTGGGCATCACCGCGGTGATCGCCCGCGGCGACCGGCACGTGGTCCGCACGCTGATGGAGTACTGGGACGAGGGCGGCACGTTGCAGTGGATGGCCCAGACCTGCCCCGGCGTGGGGCCGACGCTGCGCGCGGTGCAGGAGGCGATCCGCGGCGGGGCCAAGGCCATCCATATCCACGGCGGGGTCATGGACAACTGCCTGGCCAATGGCGACATGTCCGACCCGCTCGCCGGCATCGCCAAGATTCGCGAGGCCGGGCTGCCGGTCGGCATCGCCGGCCACAACCCCGAGGTCTTCCGCTGGGCCGAACGCGAGAAGCTTGACGTGGACTACTACATGTGCAGCTACTACAACTCGGCCCACCGCGACAAGGGCGCGGAAAAGTCCCCGGACCAGGCGGAGTGGTTCCTGGACGAGGACCGGCGGATCATGGCGGAGACCATCGCGGGCCTGTCCCGCCCGGTGATCCACTACAAGGTGATGGCCGCCGGGCGCAACCAGCCGGCGGAGGCGTTCGCGTTCACGGCGAAGGCGATGCGCCCGACCGACGGCCTGTGCGTGGGCGTATTCCCCAAGGACAAGCCCGCAATGCTGGCCGAGGACGTTCACCTGTTCGAGCAGAGCTGGTCCGGCCGGGGCAAGCGGTGATCGCCGCGACGCCGCGGGTCAGTTCAGTTCATCCAGCGTCAGGGAGAAGCTGGGCAGGTATTCCTGGACGAAGTACGCCACCTCCGGCAACGTGATGGCCGCGATGGACGCGCGGATGGCCTTGGCGGCCTTGGAGAACTCGGTGTTGCCGGCCTTGAGTTCCTCGACGCACTTGAGGTAGGCGCAGATGCGGTCGGCCGCCTTGACAAGCTCCCAGCATGCCTTGTCCTCGGGCGCGGGACAGAGCACCATCTCGTAGTCGGCGCGAAACTCCTCGGGCAGCATGCCCAGGAGCTTGCCGCGCGCCACGCCCTCCAACTGGCTGTAGGCCTGCTCGATCTGGGGATTGAAGTACTTGATGGGCGTGGGCAGATCGCCGGTGATGACCTCGCCCGCGTCGTGAAACAGTGCCAGCACCGCCACGTGGCCGGGGTTCACCTGGCCGCCAAAGCGGCGGTTCTTCACGAGCGCCAGCCCATGGGCCACCATTGCCACTTGCAGGCTGTGCTCCTGAATGCTTTCAGCCTTCGTGTTGCGCATCAGGCCCCAGCGATGGATGTATTTCATCTTGGACAGATACGCGAAAAAGTGGCTCATGCACGCACCTTCGATACGGAATGGTTGAAAAGTCCTTCTTCCCCTCTACGGCAGCCTGCCGTCGTCTTCACCTCACAGGTATCTGATCAGCCCTGCCAGAATCGCCAAGAGCAACATCGCGACAAGGAATGCACGGGTGCCGAGTTTGATGGTTCGTCTGAGTCTCCTGATTTGGCCAGCTTTGGTCTCGTAACCAAGATCCTCAAGCCGTTGCTGAAGGAAAGGCACGATCACTCCCAATATGCAACAACAGCAGAAGATCAGCACTATCTTGACTGGGCCGTATTCTTCGAGCTTCCTGCGGTCGGCTTCGCTCCGATCCCGCACCGTCTTCTCAGCGGCGCTAACCAGCAGACTGTCGATCTTCTCCGGAGGCAACGTTAAGGCGCGGCGGTTCAATTCCGCTTGCGCAAAGGTGATCGCCTCGGGGCGATAGGCCTCCGGCCCAGCGGCAACATAGTCGACAAGCCCTTGGTCCGAAAGGGCGAGGATGTAATCCTGAACATCCTTCTCCACATCGGCAGTCGCTGTCATTGCGTTTCCCCTTTCTGTAGATTCGGTTCCCCGGCGTTACGCCCCGACGACTTCCATCGCGATCTGACTCCAGCGCCACAATCGCTGCGGCTCGTACTTCACCGTGCTGATGTCCTTGAGGATCAGCTCCAGCGGGCAGCCGTGGCGAGCGCAGACATTCACCGTCGTCTGCAAGTGCTCGCGCACCGCGGCGTCGCTGAATTCCGGCCAGGCCAGCAGCGCCGGGTTCGGCTTGCGGGAATAGACGTAGTCGCCGCGAATCTCGGACGCGCCGAGCTCCTCGTCGACCCACGGGCTCATGGAAATCTTGCGGGCGTTGGGAATCTTGCGGACCTGCTTCATCTTGCGGTCCAGCGGGTCGCAGCAGCCGTAATACACCAGGCCGAACCGCTCGAAGATCGGGCGGCACATCTCGACCTCGAACTCGTCGAACGTCGCCGGCGAGACGGTGGAGAACATCTGGGCCAGGCCATACATCCAGATGTCCTTCGTACGCGGCCGGGCGGGGTCGAAGCCCGGGGCGGGCAGCTCGTCGGCGTAGGCGCCAGTGCAGTG
>JAQTVL010000224.1 GCA_028706835.1 Phycisphaerae bacterium
GCTGAAGAAGCCGCTTGAATACCTCATAGATCACGACGGTGGGAACGATCAGGTTGTCGGTGTCCTCGATGGGAACGGAGAATCTAGCGGCATCTGGACTCGCCGCAAAATACTCCAACCAACAGGAGGAGTCGATCACGTTCATACGCGATCCTCGTCATCCCGTGGCACCGTCGTATCAATGCCCTTGGCGAAGCCTCTCAGACTACGCATCGGGCCGACGGGAATCAGTTCGACCCGGCCCAAGTACTCGATTACTTCCATCCGCAGGCCAGGGCGAATTCCCATCCGTTCCCGAACATCCTTGGGGATCACTACCTGAAACTTCGGTGAGACGGTCACAGTCATCTGACGCCTCCAATCGATTGCCCATCAGTCATACGATAACATGATCGATCCGCCAAGTCAAATTTCTCGCACTCGCCTGTTTGACCACGGCTTTGCTGTCTGTACACTTTCACGCGTCGTTCTTAGGAAAAAGGAAACCAGATGCCAGACCGTCAGCTTATTCGTATCGGCCACAGCCCCGACCCCGACGACGCTTTCATGTTCTTTGGCCTGGCGTCGGGCCAGGTGCCCAGCGGGCGGTTTCGCGTCGAGGACCAGCTTCAGGACATCCAGACGCTCAACGAGCGGGCCTGCCGGGGCGAGTTGGAAATCTCCGCGGTCTCGATGGCGGCCTATCCCTACATCGCCGACCGCTACGCGATGCTCGGCTGCGGGTCGAGCATGGGCGACGGCTACGGGCCGATGGTGGTGGCCCGCCGGCCGATGACGCTGGCGGACCTGGCGAAGCTGAAGATTGCCGTGCCGGGGCGGCTGACCACCGCGTTCCTGACGCTGCAACTGTGCATCGGCCGGGACTTCGCCCACGAGCTGATGCCCTTCGACCAGATCATCGAACGGGTGGCCGGCGGCGAGTTCGAGGCGGGGCTGATTATCCACGAGGGGCAACTCACGTATGCCAATCAGGGGCTGCACAAGGTGGTCGACCTGGGCGTGTGGTGGGGCGAGCAGACAGGGTTGCCGCTGCCGCTGGGCGGCAACGTGATCCGCCGCGACCTCGGCGACGACGCGATCCGCGAGCTGTCTGAGTTGCTCCGTCGCTCCATCCAGTTCGGCCTGGACAATCGGCAGGCAGCGGTGAGTCATTCCCTGAAGTATGCCCGCGACATGGGCGCGGACCTGGCTGACCAGTTCGTCGGCATGTACGTGAACCACTGGACGCTGGACTACGGCGAGCGAGGCCGGTCCGCCGTGAACGAACTCCTTCGCCGCGGCCACGAGGCGGGCCTGATCCCGAAGGCGTACCCGGTGACGTTCGTCTGAAGTCGTAGTGGTCAGTGACCAGTGGTCAGTGGTCAGACAAGAGAATGCTTTTTACTAACCACTGACCACTAACCACTGACCACTGGCCACTGACCACTTTCTTCCGCGGAGCCGCCCCATGCCCATCATCACGCTGACGACGGATTACGGGACGAGCGACCACTACGTGGCGGCCATGAAGGGCGTGCTGCTGTCGCTGGCGCCCAAGGCGACGCTGGTCGATGTGACGCATGAGCTGCCGCCGGCTGGGCTGCTGCCGGCGGCGTTCCTGCTGTCGCAACTGCCCGCGACGTTCCCGCCGGGCACGGTTCACCTGGCGGCGATCGACCCGACGGTCGGCACGAAGCGGGCGATCCTGGCGGCGCGGTCAGCCGGGCAGTTCTTCGTCGCCCCGGACAACGGGCTGCTCACGCTGGTCCAGCAGCGGTGGGGGCTGGAAGGGCTGACGGCGATCCATCCGCCGCCGGCTGGGCGGCGCGTCAGCGAGACGTTTCACGGCCGGGACCTGATGGCCCCGGTGGCGGCGGAGCTGGCCAACCGGGGCCGGCTGGAGGAGGTCGGCTTTCCGACCGACCGCATGGAACTGCTCGACGTGCCGCCGGCGGGGGAGCGCGACGGCGAGTTCGTCGGCCAGGTGATTCACGTCGACCGCTTCGGCAACTGCACGACGAACATCCCGCAGGAGCGGGTGCGGGCGATGGTGGCCCGCTCGCCCGGCTTGACAGTCTTGGCGGGCGATGTTCGCATCGGCCCGCCGGTTAAAACCTATGCCGACGTGCCGCCGGGCTCACCGCTGGCGCTCGTCGGGTCGGCTGACCTGCTGGAGGTCGCGGTGAACCTGGGGTCAGCCGAGAAGGAACTGTCGCTGAAGCCTGGCTCGCCGGTGGCGCTACGGTACACGTGAGCTGGAAGCGCGGACCTTTGGTCCTGCGGCTAAACAACGCGGCGTTCGTCGGCGGATGTTTTTCGTTGGAGGAAGCACGATTACTGACGGACGTTCCATCGCGGCGTTGGACAAGCAATACGTCTGGCACCCGTTCACGGCCATGGCGGACTGGCTGGGCGGCGAACCGAACGTCATTACCGATGGCGAGGGGGCGTATCTCATCAACTCCGGCGGGCGGCGATACCTCGACGGCGTGTCAAGCCTGTGGTGCAACGTCCACGGGCATCGGCATCCGACGATCGACGCGGCTGTCCGGGAGCAGGTCGGCAAGATCGCGCACTCCACCTGGCTGGGGCTGACCGGCGAGCCGGGCGTGCTGCTGGCGGAGCAACTGATTACGCGAGCGCCGCGAGGCGAAGGGGCGAGGCTCGCCCGGGTGTTCTATTCCGACAGCGGGGCCACGGCCTGCGAGATCGCCGCGAAGATCGCATTCCACTACTGGCCACTCCGCGGCCAGCCGGGGCGGACGAAATTCCTCACGTTCAGCCTGGGCTACCACGGCGACACGATCGGCATGGTCAGCCTCGGCGGAATCGACCTGTTCCACGCGATCTATCGCCCGCTGCTGTTCGAGACGATTCATGCGCCGGCGGCGTACTGCTATCGGTGCGCGCTCGAGGATTGCCCGCGGAAGACAGCGCCAAACGACAAGTGCATGCCACCGTTTAGCCGCACGACCGAAGGTCGGCGTGCCGTAGACTACCCCTGCCTGCGTGCGGTCGAACAACTGCTCACCGAGAACGCCGGCCAGGTCGCGGCGGTGTTTGTCGAGCCGCTGATCCAGGGGGCAGCCGGGGTCATCACCAGCCCGCCCGGGTATCTGGCGGAACTGCGGCGGATCACGCGGCGGCACGACGTGCTGCTGGTGGCCGACGAGGTGGCGGTCGGCTTCGGGCGGACCGGCACGATGTTCGCCTGCGAGCAGGAGGGCGTCGTGCCGGACCTGATGTGCCTGGCTAAGGTCATCACCGGCGGCTACCTGCCGCTGGCGGCCACGCTGGTCAGCGAGCAGGTGTTCGAGCCGTTCAATCAGCCCGGCGTGACGTTCTTCCACGGCCACACCTACACCGGCAACGCACTGGCGGCGGCGGCGGGATTGGCCAGCCTGCGGGTGTTCGACGAAGAGCGCGTGTTGGAGAACCTGCCGCCGAAGATCGAGCGGTTCAACCACCGGCTGGGGCGGCTGTGGCGGTTCCCGAACGTCGGCGACGTGCGCAGCCGGGGACTGTTCGCCGGCGTCGAGCTGGTCGAGGACCGGGCGACGAAACGACTGCTCGAACACGACGAGCGCCGTGGCCGGGCGATCTGCGACGCCGCGTGGAAGCGGGGCCTGTTCATCCGCCCGCTGGGCGACGTGCTGGTATTCATCCCGCCGCTGTGCGTGACCGTCGAGCAGATCGACTTCATGTTCGACGTGGTGGAGGAAGCGATTGAAGAAGTGCGTGCCTGACGAAGGGGAGAACTGATGAGTTCATGCGATTGCCAGGAGTATCCGGATCTGACCCTGGAACGCACGGCCATCTCCGGTCGGGCACGGAAGACAAAGCATCTCAAGGGACATCTTGTGCAGATCGCCGATGGCCCGGACGAGGGAGACGGTCTGTTCAGGTGTCCAATCTGCCAGCAACTTTGGCAACGAAACTTCGCGTGGAATTGGGGAAACAAAGAGTACCTGTTCCGTGTTCCGGAAACCTCGCTGGAAGACTGGATTAAGGAACCATTTGTAGCTCCAGACGCAGTTCTGATCTATGTGGCGGTGATCGATGATTTCATCTCAAAGCAGAAGTTCGCTCTGGCGGGCGAAAACTGTCGTCGCCAACCATGCGGGCATCTCAGAATCAGCAGTTCGGCATTCTGTCTGCGGCATCACATCGAGAGCCTTCAGCGGAACCGCATGCTGCCTCAAACCCCGCCAGGTCGCTGGTGGGGACCCTACTTGAAGCTGGCACCGAATCAGTTGTGGGAGTATGTTGCCTCCGAACAATCTCGACTCGAATCGTGACGAATGACCAAAGAATCATCCAATCCGCTGTTGGGTAAGTTCGGCGTTAAAGCCCCAGGCCTCTTCGTCACCGGCACCGACACCGGGGTCGGCAAGACGGTGGTGGCCGGGGGGATTGCCGTCGTGCAGCGGCAGGCGGGGCGGCGGGTCGGGGTGTTCAAGCCCATTGCCACCGGCTGCCGGCGCGACAGCAAGTTCGGGCTGGTCTCCTACATCGCCTCGACGCTGGCCAATCCGGACCGGGGCAACGACGGGGCGGGGCTGGTCAGCAGCGACGCCGAGTTCCTTGCGTGGTGCGCGGAGGCCAGCGTCCCGCTGTCGAAGATCAATCCGGTGCGATACGCCGAGCCGCTGTCGCCGCTGATGGCCGCCCGGCGAAGCGATCAGCCGGTGGATTTCGAGGCGATCGCGGAGAACTACGCCGTCATCGCCGCAAGCAGCGACGCCGTCATCGTCGAGGGCATCGGCGGGCTGCTCGTGCCGATCGCCGAGAAGCTGACCGTGCTCGACCTGGCGGAGGCGATCGGCCTGCCGCTGGTCATTGTCGCCCGCCCTGCCCTGGGGACGCTCAACCACACGCTGCTCACGGTGCAGGCGGCCCGCTCGCGAAACCTGGAAATCGCCGCGATCGCGATCAGCCGATACGATCCGCACTCGGCTGACCTGTCGGAAGAGAGCAACCCGGCGGTGCTGGCGGAACTGACGCGCCTGCCGGTCGTCTGCGTCCCGGACGATCCGGAGACGCGGGTCGAACCGAGCCCCGCGATCGGCCAATCGGTGCTGTTCGCCTGCCGGCAGATCCCGTTGGCACTGCCGCAGGCGGACCAGTAGAATCGGGCAACGCAAGCATCAAGAACTCTTTGGGCCAGGGGCATGAACATGGCAACAACGCAGACGGAATCGGCGCGAATCCCGCGGGGCATGCTGGCTGAGGGCGAAACGCCGATCCTGGCGATGCACCCGTCGTCAGCCTACACGCTGGTGATGGCGACGCTCAAGACGGTGCTGTGGGTCCCCATCCCCACGGTCCTGATCATCATGTTCATCACGATTCCCGGCTTCTGGACGGTCTACGTCTCGCCGATGATCGTGTACGCCTGGTACCGCGTGCTGTTCCGCAAGAACACGCTTTACGTGCTGACGCCGCGCCGCATGGCCCAGCGCCGCGGCGTGCTCACCAGCAACACCCACTACGTGCCGGCTGACCGCGTGCAGGATTTGATCGTCACGCAGGGGTTGCTCCAGCGGCTTGTCGGGTGCGGAACCATCGTGGTGACCTCGGCTGGCACCGACACGTCGAAGGGCGAGCCGAAGGGGATTCTGACCCGGCTGTTCTGGGCGATGTTCCTGGTCGAGAACGACAAGCCCGGCCTGGTGTGGGCCAACATCGACTCGCCGTATGAGACGGCTGAGGAGATTCGCAAGCACATCGGCTCGCACGCGGGGGGACTATGACGCCACGCGAGATCATTCGGGCAGTGCTCACGTTCGACAACCCGCCGCGGATCGGCCTGCGGCTGCCGGCGCCGTTCGGGCAGGACTTCATCAGCGGCCACTGGTCCGGCGGGCAGAGTCGCGCCCTGGAGCCGCGCCGCGGCGAGAAGTGGCGGCGTATGGACGAGTGGGGCGTCACCTGGGCCAGCCTGACCAACATCGACAAGGGCGAGCCGGTCGAGCCGGCGGTGGCCGACTGGAAGGACCTGGACGCGTATCAGCCGCCGGATATGGGCCGGGCGGAGGATTACGTCAAAGCGGCTGCCAAGTGGCAGGCGGACGGCAACCAGCACTATCGCACGGGCAGCCTGCCGGGCTTCACGTTCAACGTGGCCCGGTACATCCGCAAGCTGGAGTATTACCTGTGCGACCTGGCCGGCGAGCCGGAGAACATCGCCCGGCTGCACGCAATCGTGCGGGCGGAGCTGCTCAAGGCGATCGACCGCTACGCGGAGATCGGCGCCGACGCGATCCTGTTCTGCGAAGACTGGGGCACGCAGGACCGGTTGATGGTCAGCCCGGCCATGTGGCGGGCGATCTTCAAGCCGGAGTTCGCCGCGCTGGCGGGGCGGGCGCACGAGCACGGGATGTTCGTGCTGATGCACTCCTGCGGGCGGATGACGGCGGTCATCGAGGACATGATCGAGTGCGGCATCAACTGCTTCCTGTTCGACCAGCCGAGGCTGCACGGCATTGAGGCGCTGGCGGACGCCTTCGGCGGCCGGGCGAGTTTCTGCTGCCCCGTGGACATCCAGACGACACTCCAGACGAAGGACCCAGTGCGGATCCGCGAGGACGTCCGCCTGATGATCGACCACCTCGGCGGGAAATCGCGGGGCTGGCGCGGCGGGTTCATCGCGGACTACTACGGCGGCAACGAGGCGATCGGCCTGACGGAGGACGTGCAGGAGATCGCGTGTCGCGCGTTCGCGGAGTACGCGGGGTATTGATTCTGCGCCGGCGGCGGTCCGAGCACGCCGGATTGGGTGTGGCAAGAGTTAGTGGCACGCTGGCCAGTCCGTCTTCTTGTGGAGTGCGGTAGCGCAGCTACCGCTTTGGGCCATGCAGCGTCGCGCCTGCCTGCCAAAGCGGTAGCTGCGCTACCGCACTCCACAGACAGCAAAGAACTACTCTTGCCACCAGATATTGCCACACCCCGTCGGTTCGGTTCTTGGGGTGGCCGAAAATTTCCCGAAAAAATTCTGAGCCGGTGACATAGGGCTGTCACCGGGGGCCTGTAGAGTGTCCGGCAACGGGTGTGCGGGGATCGAATCCGCTGAGGAAGCCAGGCCTTGGACATCCAATCCCCCGACGTTTCGGGCCGTCTGGTCGGCAACGGTCAGGCGGCCCGAGATTTTTCCCGGCTATGGACAAGCCCGCGCCATTCTGCCACAATAACGGCCAACCCGTCTGGATTTTGCGGGCAACTCCGATCCGCCGGCGTCGGCGGACGAACAATATTCTCACTTTCTGGA
>JAQTVL010000225.1 GCA_028706835.1 Phycisphaerae bacterium
CCGGGACGGGCGTGGCCAACTGGTCTTCCCGGCCATCGGAAAGCTCGAGCGTGGTGTCGCCGGCGGGCAGTTCCGGGACCAGCAGCGAGATGACGGCGAACCGGACGGAGCCGTCGTCGTACTTCCGCTTCACGTCCACCTGGGCGGCCGCCTTGGCGCCGCTGACCAGCACGCCGGTCTCGATGTCGCCCTTCTTGAACACCTGGCCGAACGTCACCGGCATATTGGTCGCCGGCTGGCTGGTCGGGTTCTTCACGACGACCCTGGTGACGGGCGCCGCCGCGGCGGCTGCCGCCATCGCGAACACCACCCCCGCGCCGAACACGTATCGCCTGATCATCACGTCTCCTTCATGCGGACGCCACCCATTGGGTGTGGCTGTGTTTTCTGGCACGATCTAACACTTTGCATTGCCGTGTGTTAGGCCATGCCTTTAGGCATGGTATAGCTTTAGCCATCGCCATCGGCTGAAGCCAGAATGCGAAGGGCGTTGAAACGCCCTGACAAAAAAAGGGGCCACCGGTTCGGGTACTATGGCTAAAGCCATAGCCTATTACACGACAAGAGATGCTGCCAGAAAATACGGCCACACCCCACCCATTCGTCAGCGCTATTTCGTGTCGAGTTTCCTTGACTCGCGTCGTGGAATCCTCTAAATTAACGAACTTTCCACGCCCAGCCGACGGTCGGCGGGCGGAACGGAAAGAGTTTTGTCCGCGGCGGAGTTGGCGTCCCTGTCCCGGCGTAGCCGGGATAGCCTCGGTGGCGCAAGGGCGTCCCTCACCAAGAGACTCCGGGCTGCGGGCGTTCGAGGAGACGGCTCATGGCAGACGAAAGCGCACCGGTCACCGGCCCCACGCAGCCTCGCAACCTGGTCCGGGAACTCATCGACTCCGGCATCCACTTCGGGCACCGGGCTTCCCGCTGGAACCCGAAGATGGAGCCATTCATCTACGGCAAACGGAACAAGATTCATATCATCGACGTCCGCGAGACGCTCAAGGGGCTGCTGCGGGCCAAGAAACTGGTCGCCCAACTGGTGGCCAGCAATGAGGATATCGTGTTCGTCGGCACCAAGCGGCAGGCCAAGCTCGCCGTCAAGGAGCAGGCGGACCGCTGCGGCATGCCCTATGTCAACGAGCGTTGGCTGGGCGGCACGCTGACCAACTTCCGCACGATCCGCAGCCGGCTGGGGCGGCTGGAGGAACTCGAGACGCTCGACGAGAGCGGGCGGATCGAGAAGGAAAGCAAGAAGGAAGCGAGCTCGCTTCGCCGGGAGAAGCGCAAGATTCAGCGCAACCTGGGCGGGATTCGCACGATGGGCAAGCTGCCCGCGGCGATGGTCGTCATCGACGTTCGCCGCGAGCACATCGCGGTGAAAGAGGCCCAGAAGATCGGCGTGGCCACGATCGCCCTGATCGACACCGACAGCGATCCGGATTACGCGGACCTGCCGATTCCGGGCAACGACGACGCCATGCGCGGCATCGAGCTGATCCTCAGCGAGTTGGCGGACGCCGTCATCGAGGGCAAGACGCAGCGCGTCGCCGCAGGCGACAAGGGCGCGCAGGACGCCGGCGCCCCGCGGCCCCGCCGCACCCGGCGGATGACCACCAGCCAGCAGTACGAGCAGCAACTGACCCCGACCGAGCAGAAACTGGCGACCCCGCCGCCGTCGGTGATGGAAGTCGTGCCGTCGGGCGAGCCGGCGCCGGAAGCGGCTGCCGAGCCGGAGCCCGCGCCGCAGGCCAAGCCCGAAGGCACAGAGCCCGGCGCGACGGCGTGATGGCGTGATGGCGATCATGTTTACTCTTGACCTTGTTTAGCCGCAGGGCCGAAGGCCCGCGCTTCTTCGAGAGCCGTCGTGCTCTCGCTTTCGGAAAGAGGACCCATGGCAGAGATTACAGCCAAGGCGGTAATGGACCTTCGCGAGCAGACCGGCCAGGGCATGATGGCCTGCAAGCAGGCGCTGGCTGAAACCGGCGGCGACGTCGCCAAGGCGATCGACCTGCTCCGCACGCGCGGCAAGGACGTGGCGATCAAGAAGGCCAGCCGGGCGACCAAGGAAGGCCGGATCGGCAGCTACATTCACCACACCGGCAAGCTCGGCGTGATGATCGAGGTCAACTGCGAGACCGACTTCGTGGCCAAGGGCGATCTGTTCACCGACCTGGTCAAGGACCTGTGCATGCAGATCGCGTCGGCCAACCCCGAGTATCTGAAGCGCGAGGACGTTCCCGGCCACGTGCTGGCCAAGGAGCAGGAAATCTTCCGCGAACAGGTCAAGGACAAGCCGGCCCCGATTCAGGACAAGATCATCGCCGGCAAGATGGACAAGTGGTTCGGCGAACGCTGCCTGCTCGAGCAGTTGTTCGTCAAGGACGACAGCAAGTCGATCAAGGACGTGCTGACCGAAACCGTCACCAAGACCGGCGAGAACATCAGCGTCGCCCGCTTCGTCCGCTTCAGCCTGGGCGAGACGGCGTAAGAGCAGTGGTCAGTGACCAGTGGTCAGTGGCCGGTTGAAGAAGATGCAGGAGCCTCCGGCGACAACCGGGGGCTCCTTTCCTTGTGTGATCGTCGCACCCTCAGCGAGCCGGGCCGTCCTCGGCCCCGTTGCCCCGCTGCCACCGCTCCGAGGACGGGTCAACTCGCGGAGTCCTGATCCCTGTCCCCCGGCCCCCGCATTTCTGACCACTGACCACTGGCCACTGGCCACAGTTTTCGCTATCCTGTTGGCCATGTCCGCCATCAAACCAGTCTACAAGCGCGTGCTCCTGAAGATCAGCGGGGAGGGTTTCTGCAAGCCGGGCGAGTCAGGCCTGGACGGCGAGGAGCTTGACCGCATCGCCCGCGAGCTGATGGACGTCGCCTCGCTGGGCGTGCAGTTGGCCGTCGTCGTCGGTGGCGGGAACTTCCTGCGCGGCGCCGCGTTCGTCCGGGGCACCCACGTCCAGCGGGCCACCGCCGACTACATGGGCATGTTGGCCACCGTCATGAACGGCGTCGCCCTTCAGGACTCGCTCGAAGCCCTCGGCCAGCCGACCCGCGTGCAGTCCGCCATGGAGATGCGAGCCGTCTGCGAGCCGTTCATCCGCCGCCGGGCCGAGCGCCACCTGGAGAAGGGCCGGGTCGTCATCCTGGCCGCCGGCACGGGCCATCCGTTCGTCACCACCGACACCGCCGCCGCCCTGCGGGCCTCCGAGCTTGGCGCCGATGCGATCCTCAAAGCCACCAACGTTGACGGCGTCTACTCGGCCGACCCGAAGAAGCAGGCCGGCGCCGAGTTATTCGATCGCCTGACCTACGCCGACGTCCTCGCCCGCCAACTCGGCGTGATGGACCTGGCCGCCATCAGCATGTGCATGGAGCAGAAGATTCCGGTGGTCGTGTTCAACCTGAAGAAGCACGGCAACATCCGCCGAGTGGTCCTCGGCGAGCGCGTCGGCACGACAGTGTCGGCATAGAAGAATTCGGATCGCCCACGAAGGGCCGCGAAGTCAAAGGGGAATTCGTGCTCGCCAAGTGTGTCTTTCAGGTCATCGCCCATCGTTTCGCGGCTCGCATCGGTGACTTTCAGCAACTGGGCGACACCGGCTATTCGTTCGAGGAGTGGTGCAACTGGGAGATGTTCCTTGCCTGTCGAGCCGCCGGACTGTCTGCCAGCCCCAGGCCTTCCTATCGTCGTCTGGGCGTGGCAGATTCCGGGCGGTATGCCGACCTTCTCACGCACGATCCATCGCAGTCGGAGCGAGTGCTCGTTGAACTCGGGATTGCCCATGACTGGACCACCGACAAGTGGTTGTCCAAGTTGGATGGCGACACGGCCAAACTTCAGCAGGTGAATGTCGAGGGCATCACCAAGCTTCAGATAATTCTCGTCGTGACTGCGAAGCACCACCTGAGCGACGATCTGTGGCAGGGTTGGCTGAGGAAATTGAAGTGCTGGAACCAGCGCACAGACCTCGATACGATTCTTGCCTTGCCCACGAACGGTGAGTTGATGCTTCGCGGCTGGATTGTCACCTGAGCGTCTCTTCTTCGTGCCCCTTCGTGGTTCTTCGTGGGCAATCCGAATTCTTTCTTCTCAGCGTCCTCAGCGCCTCAGCGGCCCCGCCACTCCAGGAACTTCACCATCGCCGTGACGACGCGATTAATCGGCGCGTCCAACCCCGCCTGCTCGGCCAGCGCCACGATCGCCCCGTTCAGCGCGTCGATCTCGGTACGCTTGCCGGCCCGCAAATCTTGGAGCATCGACGGTGTGTGGGCGGCCGTCGGCGGGACCATGCGCGAGTAGAACGCCGCCCGGAACGCCTCCGGCGTGGCGTGCAGACGCGGCAGGTTGTGGGCCGTCATCACGGCGTAGGCCTCGTCGATGATGCGGTCCATCAGAGTTCGCGTCTCTGCCCGCTCCGCCAGCTTGCCGTAGACCACGCCGAGGATCGCGCCCAGCGGGTTGAGCGCACAGTTGTAGAGAATCTTCGCCCATAACTCCGACTGCACCTGCCGCGACGCCCGCGTCGGCAGGCCGGCCGCGGTCAGGGCGGCTGCCAACTGCTCGGCCGCGGGCGATTCGCCGCCGTCGAATCGGCCGATCGTGACCGCGTCGGCGTGGACGGTGATCTCGACCGTGCCGGGGTCCCGCGGCACGAAACCGGTAATCACGCGGGCACACAGCACGCGGTCCGGGCCGAAAGTTTCCGTCAGCCGCTCGACGTTGCCGTAGCCGTTCTGCATCGAGACGACGACGAATCGCCCGGTGTCGATCCGCCTGAGCGCCTCCGCGGCGGCGGAGGTGTCGTAGCTCTTGACGGTGACGAGTACGAAGTCGGCTTCTTGTAGCACGGGCATCTTGCCCGTGTCTCGCAGCATGGGCGTCCGCCCCACGTCCGACACGGGCAGGATGCCCGTGCTACGTTCGGGAATCAATTCCGCTGCAAGCGTCAATCGCTCCGCCGGAATGTGGTGGTCGCCGAACAGGCCCGTCACGTGCAGGCCGCCGGCCCGAATCGCGTCCGCCACCCGCGGGCGGAGCAGCATTGCGACGCGGCAGCCAGCCTCCGCCAGCAGCCCCCCGACCGCCTGCCCGACCGCCCCCGCGCCATAGATGAGCACATTCATGTCCGTGAGGTTATCCGAACGGGGCGGGGGAGTGCAACGGCCGTCCGATCGGCCAAGGCCCGCGTCCCTTATTGCACGCGTACGCCATCGTGCGTATGCTGGAATCCAATGGGCAGTATCTTCACGTTTTCGCTTCAGTCCGGCTCCAACGGCAACGCGATCTATGTCGAGACGCCGGACGCCCGGCTGCTGTTTGACGCGGGCATCTCCGGCAAGCAGGCGCAGCTTCGCATGGCCCAGCACGGCCGCGATATCCGCGACTGCGACGCGGTGCTTGTCAGCCACGACCATGCCGATCACGTCCGCTGCGCCGGGATCTTCGCCCGGAAATTCGAACTGCCGCTGCTGATCAGCGGCAAGACGTTCAAGGCGGTTTCGTGGGGCCTCGGGTTGGTCGGGCAGGTCGAGCATTTCGAGACGGGGCAGACGCTGCGCTTCGGGCAGACAGCCGTGGAGACGATCCCGACGCCGCACGATGCCGCGGACGGCTGCGCGTTTGTCGTCTCGCACGGGGGCGCGAGGCTCGGGATTCTGACCGACCTCGGCCACGTGTTCGCGGGGTTGGCCGACGTGTTCGCCGGGCTGGACGCTGCTTACCTGGAAACGAACTACGACCCGGACATGCTCAGCGGCGGACCCTACCCGGAGTGGCTGAAGAAACGCATCGCAGGCCCAGCCGGGCATTTGTCCAACGGCGAGGCCGGCGATCTGACCCACGGTTTCGGCGGGCGATTGCGCTGGTTGATGCTCTCGCACCTGAGCGAAGAGAACAACACCCCGGCCACGGCGCTGACGACAGTGAAGAAGCATCTCGGCCGATCGCTCACCCTTGCCGTCGCGAGTCGATACGAGACCAGCGCGGCGATGGAAGTGTGAAGCATCCCTTCGGTCTCGCCTATTGCATTCCCCCGGCGCGATGCTAGTTTTGCGGGATTGATTTAGAGGAGATTCTCCATGGCGTCCAAACTACCGCGTGTGTGGGCAGCCGACCTTGTCGTGCCGGTCGATCCGGCTGGGGCGGCGCCCGAGCAACTGGCGACACAGAACAACGTCTGGGACTCGGCGTCGGGCGAGGTTCGCCTGGCGGGCGGGGCCAACGAGGTGCTCAACTTCCAACTCGTCGTCGAGAAGTCGGCGGGCCACATCGAGCAGATCGAGTTCGAGAACGCCGGCGAGGTGCAGCCCGGCCTGTTCCAGAACATCGCCGTGCCGCTGGCCAACAGCGACAAGTTCCACGATGACCCGGTGGTGCCGATCACGCCGGGGCAGTGTGGCGACGAGATTGCGACCGTGACTCGCCGCTCTCCGAAACTGGCGGACCGGGCCAGGCAGACGTTCACTGTCGAGCTCTACATCCCGAAGGGCGTGGCGGCGGGCGAGCGGACCATCGGCCTGAACGTGCGGGCCCGTGGCCGGGACCGGCGTGTGACGATTCGGCTGACGGTCCACAACTTCGAACTGCCCGACGACAGCGGCTGCATCGCGGACCTGAACGCGTACGACATGTCGATCGCCGCCGGGTTCCCCGGCTCCGAGGCGGATTTCGACCGGTATCTTGCGATCGAGCAGAACTACTTCCGCCTGGTCCGCCAGCACCGGGCGCACCTGCACCTGCTGCCCTACGGGCAGTCCGGGCGGGAGTCGGCGACCTTCGTGCCGACGCTGGCTGGGCGCGGGCGCACGCGGCGAATCGACGACTGGTCGATGTTCGACAAGCACTGGGGGCCGTACCTCGACGGCAGCGCCTATGCGGGCTGCCGCGGGCGCGACTGGCCCATCGAGTACCTCTACTCGCCGGTGAACTGCAACTGGCCGGCGTTCTTCGAGAAGTTCGGCACGCCCGGCTACTGGTTCGAGTACCAGACGGTGATTCGCCAGATGGCGGAGCATTTCGCCCAGCGCGGCTGGACCCGGACGAAGCTGGAGGTGTTCTTCAACCACAAGTCGCGGTGGAAGTACTACCCGTGGGACATGGACGAGATCCGCTTCGACCGCGATAACCAGGCGACGATCGATTTTGCGAGCAAGGCGCTCGAAGCTGTCCGCGACTTCCCGCAGGTGCAGGTCGTCAACCGCATCGACAGTTCGTGGATCTTTGAGAAAACCGCCCGCACCCAGATCGG
>JAQTVL010000226.1 GCA_028706835.1 Phycisphaerae bacterium
ATTCAGCGGTCAGCAAGAGCAGGCTGAAAGCTGATCGCTGACTGCTGATCGCCGCTTGCGGGTGTAGCTCAATGGTAGAGCGCCAGCCTTCCAAGCTGGCCGCGTGGGTTCGATTCCCATCACCCGCTGTCGCCGGGAGTCGGCCGGTTGCGGCTGGGTTTCGGGCGGGGGATGAGGCCGGTGGGGCGGCGAGGCCGGGAGCGGACGGAGCGGTGCGCGTCGGCTAACCCTTGCTGCCAGCGTCAAAAAGGGCGTTGGCGGGCTGTGGAAAAAGATTGACAGCCCCCGCGCCGCTCGTATAATTCGAGGTTTCGCACCCCGGGCTGGGTAGCTCTGCGCTGGGGTTGTCGTCATTATCAGGCGGCGGGGTCGAGAGTGCTCGCGCCGCGGTTCGCGGCCGAGACTCATCCTGCTGCCCTAGCTCAGCTGGTAGAGCGCGTCCTTGGTAAGGACGAGGTCATGGGTTCAATTCCCATGGGCAGCTTGGACGGAAACGAAACGGACCGATAGACGGATTCGTCATAATCAAAGGGGTCGCTGGCGACCCGGACACCTGAAAAGGAGTGGATAGATGGCCAAGGACAAATTCGAACGAACCAAGCCGCACGTCAACGTCGGCACCATCGGTCACGTCGACCACGGCAAGACCACGCTGACCGCGGCGATCACGATGGTCCAGGCGGCCAAGGGCCTGGCCAAGGCTACCACCTACGATCACGTGGCCCGGGCGTCCGAGAAGGACGGGCGTCGCGACCCGACCAAGATTCTGACCATCGCCACCAGCCACGTGGAATATTCGAGCGAGAAGCGCCACTACGCCCACGTCGACTGCCCCGGGCACGCTGACTACGTCAAGAACATGATCACGGGCGCGGCCCAGATGGACGGGGCGGTGCTGGTGGTGTCGGCGGCTGACGGCCCGATGCCGCAGACCCGCGAGCACGTGCTGCTGGCCCGCCAGGTGAACGTGCCGGCGCTGGTCGTGTTCCTGAACAAGATCGACCTGGTGGACGACCCGGAACTGCTGGACCTCGTCGAGTTGGAAGTCCGCGAGTTGCTCAGCAAGTACAACTTCCCCGGCGACACCATTCCGGTCATCCGCGGCTCGGCTGTGGCCGCGATGAACAACCCGGGCGACGCCGCGGCGACCAAGTGCATCCAGGAGCTGATGGAAGCCCTGGACAACTCGATCCCCGAGCCGCCGCGCGAGACCGACAAGCCGTTCCTCATGCCCGTTGAAGACGTGTTCTCGATCAAGGGCCGCGGCACGGTGGGCACCGGGCGTATCGAGCGCGGGCAGATCAAGATCGGCGACGAAGTCGAGATCGTCGGGCTGTCGACGGAAATTCGCAAGACGGTCGTCACCGGCGTGGAAATGTTCAACAAGACGCTGGACAGCGGCATCGCGGGCGACAACGTCGGCCTGCTGCTCCGCGGCGTTGAGAAGGACGAGCTGGAGCGCGGCCAGGTGCTGGCGGCCCCGAAGAGCATCACCCCGCACACCACGTTCGAGGGCCAGATTTATGTGCTGACCAAGGACGAAGGCGGCCGGCACACCCCGTTCTTCAACGGGTACCGCCCGCAGTTCTACTTCCGCACGACGGACGTGACCGGGTCGGTCAAGCTGATGGGCGGCGCGGAGATGTGCATGCCCGGCGACAACATCGAAATGGAAATCGAGCTCGGCTCGCCGATCGCGATGGAGCAGGGCGTGCGGTTCGCCGTGCGCGAAGGCGGCCGGACCGTCGGTTCGGGCGTGGTGATCAAGGTTATCAAGTAAGCTGTCAGCCATCAGCCACGAAGCTGTACGCTGACCGCTGAGAGCTGCAAGCTGAAAGCTCTCCAGGTGACGTATGCGTGAGTACGTGTTTCTCGAATGCACCGAGTGCAGCGACCGGAACTATCGCACGCCGATCCAGACGACCGGCGGCGTGCCGAAGCTGGAGCTGAAGAAGTACTGTAAGCGCCAGCGGAAGCGGACGTTGCACAAGATCCGGCGGAAATAAGCTCTCGGCGGTCGGCTCTCAGCGATCAGCTTGATGCGACGGATGCAGTAGCTGAAAGCTGAGTGCTGACTGCTTGCAGTTAGGCCAGTAGCTCTCAACGGTAGAGCGTCCCGCTCCAAACGGGAAGGTTGGGGGTTCGAATCCCTCCTGGCCTGGTGTTTGGGAGACGGGCGGAACGGGAAGTGAGGCGCCAGCGATTCTCCGGGGCCGGCCCGGCTCGCGAGGATCGAGGCGCCGCAAGACGAGGCCACCAAGCGTGTTTGAGTTCTACAAGAAAGAGCAGGGCAAGTACACCCGTCTGCTGACCATGCTTGGCGGCGGGCTGATCGTGGCGTTGGGTGCGTACTGGCTGGCGCAGAGTCCGATGTATCAGATCGCGATGACGCTGGGCCTCAAGGGCACCAAGGTTCTGGTCGCCCAGGCGATCGGTGCGAGCGTGGTCCTGCTGGCGGGCGGGTACCTGACGTTCTGGATCAGCTACCTCAAGCCGAGCACGGGCGATTTCTTCATCGCCGTGGAAGGCGAGATGAAGAAGGTGTCGTGGTCGAACCGGAAGGAAGTGATCGGTTCGACGAAGGTGGTGATTTTCACGCTGGCGGGGATGGGGATGCTGTTGTTCATGGTGGACCTGCTGTTCATGTTGCTGTTCTCGGTGATCGGCGTTCTTCAGATTACTGGCATTCGTGAGTTGTTCGGGTTAGGCGGAGGCGGCTGAGCAGATGGCCAAGCAATGGTATGTATTGCGAGTCGCCTCGAACAAGGAAGATCGTGTTCGGGAAGCGCTGGAGCGCAAGGTCAAGATCGAGGGCCTTGGCGAGGTCGTTGGCAAGATCCTGGTGCCGACGGAGCGGATTTCCCGCGTTCGGGCGGGGGTCAAGCGGATCGCCGAGCGCAAGCTGTATCCCGGCTACGTCTTCATCGAAATGGAGATGGAAGAGAACGGGTCGATTCCGGAGCAGGCCTGGTTCCTCATCAAAGAGACGAGCGGCGTGGGCGATTTCATCGGAGCCGACGGCAAACCCGTCCCGATGAAGGCGATCGACGTTGAAAAGATGCTCGCGGAGGCCGAAAAGGGCTCTGGCGAGCAGGTGTCGTTCAAAATCGAGTTCAACCCCGGCGAAACGGTCAAGATCAAGGAAGGCCCGTTCGAAGGCTTCGAGGGTCACGTTGACCAGGTGCTGCCGGACAAGGGCCTGATTCGAGTGGTTGTGACCATCTTTGGCCGGGCCACCCCTGTCGAAGTCGAATACTGGCAGGTGGAGAAGGTGTGACAGGCATCCGCGGACGTTTCGCCCTGGGGCAGGGATCGGCCCGGGCGGCCGGAACTCGCGGACCCGCCGCCGGTATCGACTGAGGCGTGACTATGGGCAGCCTGGAAAGTCTGTCCAGCCGGGCGCTGGGCCCTGTGAATTGGGCGATCGGTGCGTGGTATGTGGCGTGGGTGGCGGCGGTGGTGATTTTCCCGCGCCGCCGGGTTGTGGCTGCGATGGTCCGCCTCGGCGCGATCGTCGGGTTGGCCGTGCTGGCGACCGGGATCGCCGGCAGCGTGATGAACGACAAAGCCGTCGGGCGGCTTGTTTGGCCCGGCGTGGTGTATCCGGCGACGGCGATGGTGATCTGGATTCGCCGCCCCCGAAAGGACGAAACGAAACCGATCGTCTAGCCGCAGGCCCGAAGGGCCGCGTCTGGTTTCCGAAACTAAACGCTCAGTGGTCCTAAGTCTGAACGGAGTTTGAGCAGTGGCCAAGCAAGTAACCGCGAAAATCAAGTTGCAGGCGCCCGGCGGTCAGGCAACCCCCGCCCCGCCGATCGGCCCGGCCCTCGGCCAGCACGGCGTGAACATCGGGCAGTTCATCCAGCAGTTCAACGCCGCGACGCGCGAGTTCAACGGGACCGTGGTCGGCATCGAGATCACCGTCTACGCCGACCGGACGTTCACGTTCCTCGTCAAGAGCCCGCCGGCCAGCGTGCTGCTCAAGCAGGCCGCCGGCATCGCCCAGGGCAGCGGCGTGCCGAACAAGGAGAAGGTCGGCAAGGTCACGCGGGCCCAGGTCCGCAAGATCGCCGAGACCAAGATGAAGGACCTCAACGCCTTCGACCTGGCCCACGCCGAGCGGATCATCGAAGGCTCGGCCCGCAGCATGGGCGTCGAGGTCGAAGGCTGAGCAGATTCCGGATTGCGGGCGTCGTCCTGACCACGGGCCGCCGCCCTGTTTCAACCAGTGGGAGTGCCTGCGGGCACGAAAGGAAGAACTGCATGAAACTGACCAAACGTGCGAAGGCCGCAGCGGAAAAGCTACCCACCGGGCCGGTCGACCTCGACAAGGCCCTGGAAATTCTCAAGAGCTTCCCGCCCACGAAGTTCGACCAGACGGTCGAGCTGGTCCTCTGGCTGGGCATCGACCCGGAGCAGGCGGACCAGCAGATTCGCGGCGCGATCTCGCTGCCCAAGGGCATCGGCAAGAGCTACAAGGTCGTCGCGTTCGTGCCCGCCGACATGGCCGAGGCCGCCAAGAAGTTCGGCGCCGTCGAGGCCGGCGAGGACGACTTGGTGGCCAAGGTGCAGGGCGGCTGGATGGACTTCGACGTCGCCATCGCCCACCCGCGGGTGATGGGGAAGGTCGGTCGGCTCGGCCGGGTGCTCGGGCCCCAAGGCAAGATGCCCAGCCCCAAGAGCGGCACGGTCACCGACAAGATCGAGGACGCGATCCGGGAATACTCAGCCGGCAAGATCGAGTTCCGCAACGACAAGGGCGGCAACGTCCACGCGGTGGTCGGCAAGCTGAGCTTCTCGGTGGCGGACCTGAAGGAAAACATCAACGCTCTTCTGGAGCAGATTAACAAGCAGCGTCCGCAGACCGCCAAGGGCGTCTTCATCAAGAAGTTCAGCCTGTGCGGAACGATGACGCCCGGTGTGCAGGTGACGATCTGAGAATAAGCGGTCAGCTTTCAGCTCGGAAGCTTTCAGCGACGGCTGAAGGCCGGAGACTGAAGAGCTGAACGCTGAGTGCTGAAAGCTGAGAGCTAATTATGAGCAAGCTAGTCAAACAAGAGATCTGCAAGGAACTGGTCAAAATGCTGGACGGCGTCGACGCGTGCATGATCGTCGACCCGACCGGGCTCGACGGGATCGCCGCCAACCAGCTCCGCCGCGACATGGCGGCGGTGAAGGTCCAGATGCAACTGGTCAAGAATTCGCTGACCAAGCGGGCTCTGGCAGGCACGAAGCTCGACGCGGTCGGCGGGCTGCTCGACGGGCCATGCGCCATCGTGTGGAGCGCCGAGGGCATCTCCGATGCCGCCAAGGTCGTCGTCAAGAAGCTTAAGCAGTTTCCGAACCTGGTGATCAAGGGCGCGGTGCTCGAAGGCGCCGCCGTCCCCGCCGACAAGGCCGCCGACCTGGCCAAGCTGCCGACCAAGGCCGAGATGAAGGGCCAGATCGTTGGCCTGCTCGCCTCGCCCGGCCGGAAGCTTGCGGCGACGATCCTGGGCGCGGGCGCGATGGTCGCGAACCTGCTCAAGGGCCGCGTCGAGGCGCTGGAGAAGGCCGAGCCGAAGGCCGAGGAAAAGCCTGCGGCGTGAAAAGAGTGATGCGCCACAGAGGGAACTCTGTGGCGAAAATTTCGGGATGACGTCGGCAGGGGACCGCTTCCAAGAACCTGACCGCCTGAGTCCCGTATCGTGTGGTGTTGGAAAACGTTCTCTTTGGATCAGATGAGGAGTTTCGACCATGGCAGAGTTTGCTGCGGATATCAAGGAACTGGGCGACAAGGTCGTGGCCCTGACGCTGCTTCAGGCCCGCGCGCTGGCTGACTATCTCAAGGAAGTTCACGGCATCGAGCCGGCTGCCGGCGGCGCCGTGATGATGGCCGGCCCGGCCGCCGAGGCTGCGCCCAAGGCTGAAGAGAAGACCACCTTCGACGTGGTGCTCGAGGCCGCCGGCGACAAGAAGATTCAGGTCATCAAGGTCGTCCGCGCCCACACGACGCTGGGCCTCAAAGAGGCCAAAGACCTGGTCGACTCCGCCCCCAAGCCGGTCAAGGAAGGCCTGCCCAAGGACGAGGCCGAGAAGATCAAGAAGGAATTGCAGGACGCCGGCGCGACGGTCGTCCTGAAGTAAGAAGCTGTCAGCGAGGAAGCGTTCAGCGGTCAGCAACAAATAACGTGGCTGATCGCCGAGGGCTAAACGCTGATTTGCCAATAGTTTCGGTCGAACCTGCATCGGGTTTGCTGCGTAGCAGCCAGATGCGACCAAGGGTAGACGGAAACGTTTCGGCGGCACTGGAACAAGGTGTCTTGGGTCGACGAATGACATTGACCCCGCCGGTTCTCGGAAGCTGAAAAATCGCCCCGGGGAAGGTGCGCCCTTCCACCGGGGTGACTCTATTGAAAGAAGAAGTCAGAAACCGGAACTCAGACAGAAAGGCGCGCACGCCTGTGCTCTGAAATCCGGCCCTGCCTTCTGAGTTCTTCTGCTCGCAAGCGGTTAACGCATACGAGGTAACACATGATCCAGATCACGGGACAGCGGAATTTCTCCAAGGTCGGCGATGCCATGCCCATTCCCGACCTGGTCCAGATCCAGACCGACAGCTACGTGCGATTCCTCCAGCGCGATATCGCCCCGGAGAAACGGTCGAACACCGGCCTGGAGGCCCTGCTCCGGGAAATCTTCCCGATCGTCAGCTACGACGAGAAGATGAGGCTCGAATACCTCGATTTTGCGCTCGACAAGCCGCGATACTCCTGCGACGAGTGCCGCGAGCTTCGGCTGACCTACGGCATGCCGTTCCGCATCCGCGTTCGGCTGATCCGCAGCGACACCGATGAGATCATGGAAGACCAGATCTACCTGGGTGAACTGCCCGTGATGATCGGCGGCGGCGAGTTCATCATCAACGGCGCCGAGCGCGTCGTGGTCAGCCAGTTGCACCGTTCGCCCGGCGTCGATTTCGTCATCGAGAGCCAGGAAGGCGACCGCCCGCTGCACGCCTGCCGGATCATTCCGGAACGCGGCAGTTGGATCGAGATGAACGTCACCAAGAAGGACGTGTTGACGATCCGCATCGACCAGTCCGCGAAAGCGGCGGCCACCACGTTCCTCCGCGCGATGGACGAGAAGTGGGGCACGGACGAGGCGATCCTCAAAGCGTTCTACGAGGTCGAGGACGTGAAGGTCGGCCAGCTCAAGCCGCAGCACTGGGCGGC
>JAQTVL010000227.1 GCA_028706835.1 Phycisphaerae bacterium
GGTGGTTCGCGGCCCGGCTGGTGCGCCGGGACGTCCTCATGTCGGCGGCGGACCTGGCCATGTTCGTGGTCGGGGGGGCGGCGACGTTCGCGCTGGGCGTGCTGCCCTTCGCGGCTGAGCACGGGTGGGGGTGGATCGTCGGGAAATACGCTGACACCCTGGGGTCCTATTCCTACGCCACGCTCAACGCCTTCAACCTGTTCGCCCTGTTGGGCGGCAACGGCCTGCCGAACACCGACACGTTTCTTGGCGTGCCGTATGTCGACTGGGCGATCGGGCTGATCGCCCTGGTCCTGCTGTTCGCCTGCGTGGTCGCGATCAAGGGGAAGGACCCGTCCCGGTTCTGGTACTTGGCGATGTTCCTGCCGGCGTCGGCGTTTGTCGTCTCGACCAAGATGCACGAGCGATACTTATTTCCCGCCCTGGCGATGGGGCTGGCGCTGGTCATTGCCAGCCGGGATTGGCGGGGAATTTCCGCCTGGCTGTTCGCGGGCTTCAGCATCACGCAGTTCCTCAACGCCGGGCAGGTGCTGGCCCTGAGCCGGCACGACATCTACCTGGTCCCCGCGAACAACCTTACGCTGCGTGCGATCTCATTGGCGAATGTGGTACTCTGGGCGTTGCTCGTCTGGGTCGGCTATCGGCGCTACATCGCGCCAAAGCCGGAGCCGCCGATCGTGGCGGAGGAGGGGATTCGACGTTGGCACGTGGCCGTCCTGGCGTGCATCCTTCTGGCGACGACGATCCTGCGGCTGTATCGCCTGCAAGTCCCCGACCATTACTACTTCGACGAGATCTACTTCGGCTATACAGCCAAGCAAACCCTGGCCGGCAACCCGGATGTTTACGATCCATGGGCCAAGAACCCCGAGGGCGTCAACAACGCCTGGGACCATCCGCCGCTGGGCAAGCTGATCATGGCCGGGACGATGGCCGTCGCCGGCACGGGGCCAGCCGGCATGAGGCTCAGTTCGGCGGCGATGGGCAGCGCAGCCGTCGGCCTGGTGTTCCTGCTGGCGGTGGCGCTGTTCGGTTCGCCGCGTGCGGGGTTGCTGGCAGCCGCTCTGTACAGCCTCGAAGGCTTGGCGTTCGTTCAGTCCCGCATTGCCACGGTGGATTCGCACCTGGTGGCGTTCATGCTCGCGGCGCTGTACTGCTATATGCGGTGGCGCAAGAACGGCCCTGGCCACCCATCCTGGCTGGCCGGGGCAGGGCTGGCGGCCGGCGCCACGCTGGCCACGAAGTGGACCGGGCTCTACCTGGTCGCGCTGCTCGGCTTGGACTGCCTGATCTTCCTTGGCATCATGCTTTTCGCCCGGTCGAACCGCCGCGCGCTGTGGACGATGCTGCCCGTGTTCGCCTGGCTCTGCCTGCTGGCTGCGCCGTACTGCTATTTCCACTGGATGAAGGGCGGGCCGAGCAGCCCGCTCTGGCTGATCGACTCAGGATTCACGGCCGGAGCGACGGCTGCGCCCGCGTGGGTCGCCAAGTACCTGCTCGTGCTGCTCGGGATAGAGGTGCTGGCGTTCGTGGCCATCACGCCGTTTGCCCGGTCGCACCTGCGAGTGGCGTGGACGGTGCTGCTGGCGTTCAACTGCCTGTGCCTGCTGCCGCCGCTGGTCTACCTGGCATCCTACACCCAGTTTTTCCACTTCGGCCGGGGCTGGCACGACTTCGCCACGCTCCAGTACCAGATGTGGCATTACCACACCCACGAAGCCGCCACGCACCCTTACCAATCCAAGCCGGGGCAGTGGATGCTGAATCTCAGGCCGGTGTGGTTCCACGTCGACTACGGCCCCGGCGCGAAGATCGCGCAGATCTACAACCTGGGCAACTCGGTGGTGCTCTACCTCGGCCTGGCGGCGATGGCGGCGCTGGTCGTGCGGTGGGCGCGGCAACGGACCTGGCCGGCGGCGTTCCTGTTGGCTGGGTATCTGATCATGTGGCTGCCCTGGGCCCTGTCCCCCCGGCTGATGTTCTTCTACCACTACCTGCCGGCGGTGCCGCTGCTGTGCGTGGCGTCGGGCCTGCTGCTGGCCCGCTGGCTGGCGGACGGCCGCCTGGCGGTTCGCCTGGCTGCCTGGGCGGTGGTCGCCCTGGCTGTCGCGTGGTTTGTGTTCTTCTTCCCCCACATGACCGCGATCTCGCTGCCGCGGTCGTGGTCGGACGCCGCTTACTACTGGATAGGGTCCTGGCGGTGACAGCCGGGCAGCCCCCTCTCCCCGAGGGCCGGGAGAGGGAGATGCCCGCGATCGTGAGTTCCCTCAGCAGTCCGGTTCCGTCTCCGCGTCCGGCTGATTCTTCAGCGCCAATCGCAGCGAAGGCGACTCATCCACCTGGTGGTGAATCAGTTTCCACTCGTTGTTCTCGTTGCGGTAGATGCTGCACGCCCTCATGCCGAACGTGGTCGATCGGCCGTCGGCCGAGCGAATCTCGCCGGCCTCGTAACTGGTCACGTAGGCGATGTCGGAGCCGACGTGGACCCGCAGGTCCTTGCTGACGACCCGCCCGCCCGCGATCGCCTTGCTGCACTTCTCGAACAAGGAACGGACCTGGTCCCAGCCGAGCTGCCGGCCGCCGAACGGGTCGAACATCGACACGTCGTTGCCGTGCGACCAGACCTCGCCGAGCGGGGCGAGGTCGCCGTTGAACATGGCCTCGATAGCCGACGCGAACCGCCCGTGGGCCTGGCGGATCTGGTCTTCCGCCTCGGCCTTGCCTTGCACCTTTACTACGGTTTGAGTTGCCATGACTTTTCTCCTTCCCTAAATCATAGGGTTCCCGGCCAGCCGATGGCCGGCTGCGGGACGGTCAGGCAACCCGATTCGGGCATCGGGCGATTACGGAGGGGCGGTAGGGCCGGCGGGTTGAATTCGCGGCTTGGCGATGATGACCATGTATTTGTTCACGGCCAGGCCCGTGTTGGTGACCTTGTGCGGCTTGCTTGAATCAATGGACGCGGCGTCGTTCTCGGCCAGCCGCAGGGCTTCTTCGCCCTGGGACACGGTCAGTTCGCCTCGGAACACGTAGTACGACTCCACGCCGTCGTGGACGTGAGGCTCATGCGAGCTCTTTCCGGGCGGCAGTTCCGACACGTGAAGCGAGATGCAGCCGTCCGCCAGATCGGCGTCGACCAGATAGTTGTTCAGGCCCTTCTTCTTGCAGGGGTTGAAACTCATTCAAGTCTCCTGGGGTTTCCGCTTCCGTCAGGCCGGCCGCTCGTGCCGAACGGCACGGCACGCCGGCGGTTCCGGGACCGCAGCGGGCGTCGGAATTCCGATTCGGGCCCGCGTGCAGGCCTCGAAGGGGTCAAACAAGGAAGGGCGACAGAAGTTCCTATCTGGAATCCACTTTCACTTGCCCGATGGATTCCAGTTCTTGGAGCCCATCTATCGGTATTCCCACGGTTTACGTGCGAGGAACAAACTGGAATCCAAAACCACCTCAGAGGGGGGCGAGTGGTGCGTTGCAGATGAAACGACGGATCGGATGGCGTCGGCGTCAGGCTCTTCTTCCTCGCTTGGCGCGTCCGACGAGGGCGATTCCACCGGCCGCCAGCAGGGCCAGCGTGGCCGGCTCGGGGACCGTGGTTGTGTACGTGTCGATGAGCTGGCCGCCGCCGGCAACGGACCAGAACTCGAACGTGGCCGTGCCCCCGTCGACGGCCACGCGCATGGCACCATAGTTGGCATTGTATCGGGCTTGGCTGCCGATGACGGGCGTGCCGAAGTCATAGCCGGCCAGGCCGGCGCCGCCGGTCCCGTCGACGAAATACGGCAGACCGTTCAACAGGATACGCTCATAGGTGTGGTCGTGGCCGGAAAAGACGGCATCCGCGCCCCACTCCTGGAAGGGGAGTTGGACGTCCGGTTGGCTGCCGTGGCCTGTGCTCGACGAATACGGCGGATGGTGCAGGAAGACCATGTTCCATGTGGACGTCGATGAGGCCAGGCGGCTCTGAAGCCAATTGGCCTGCACCGAGCCGAGCATCCGGCCGTCCGGCTCGATCGAGTTGGAGTCATACATGAAGAAGTGGACGTTGCCGGCCACGAAATCGTAATAGCGCTCGTTGCCGGACGAGTTGGCCAACCCGTTGCCCGGAAGCGTGAAGTAGTTCAGATACGGCGTGGCCCCGGCCGTGCCCCAGTCGTGATTGCCGAGGATCGGGAAGAAGCGGTTTTGCCCGGGGCCGTTGCCCGCGCCCGGCCCGTACGTGCCGGGGTAGTTGCCGATGAACTCCTGGTAATACTTGCCGATGTTCTGATCGATCGTCGTGGCCGAGCCGCTGGAGTAGTTGTTGTCGCCCGTCGTGACGACAAAGGCCGGGTTCCAACTCTTGACCATCGTCGCGACGCTCGACTCGCCCGCAGTGTTCGCGCCGAAATCACCGATGACCGCGAAGACCGTCGGATCGGCAGCTACTGGCGCCGCCGCCCAACTGGTCATGATCCCAAAGGCCAGGCACAAGGCCAACAGGTGTCTATTGGGACACCGCACGAATCTGACGGTTAGCACGGCCACAAAACAACTCCTCTTCTTCACCCCAGACGTTCATGCGGGACTGCCTGACGACTACGGGCTACGAGCCGAGCCGAGGGGAAACTCGCGGGTGGCCTGCAAAACACATCACCAATGCCGCCCGCCCGCAAGTTTCCGCTCGCGGCGAGATACGCCCGCGATCAACTTCTTTCGTCACTCCCCCTTGCGTGCCGGCAACCGCAAAGGCCGCCGGGCGTGCCTTCGGCCGCTCCGCGCGGCCGCCAAACCCGCCCCGCCCAGCGCCAGCAGCGCCAGCGTCGCCGGCTCGGGAACAGGCTGGACCCAGATCTCGGAGTCCCTGGCAGGGTCGGGGACGTTGGTGAGCGACAGGACATAGCTCCCACGCACTCTGAGATGATCGCCGGCTGGCACCGCATCGATGGGCAGCGACGAACTCCATGCGGTTCCGAAAGGAGGATCCCCGAGCCCAGCGTGAATGGACTGCGTACCCAGGGGCTTGCCAAACGGGCCCCCGGGCGCTTCAGCGTCGTAGTAATTCCAAACGGCATCGAACGAGCCGGGGCCGCCGTAGGCGATCATGTAGTTGTAGCCCTTCGCCGGCAAGGTGGTCGAGGGCAGCCCGGCGCCGTCCAGGGTGTACAGCACGTCGAAGGTCCCTGTGAGCGTGGCAGTGTCCGGCCCCGCCATTCCCGGGAAACTCAGTGGGAACATGAAGATGCGGGTAAGGTCGGGCAGGGGGGCGGCGAGGATGTGCGGATCGACGGTGGACGCGGTAAAGCTCCACGTTTGGGCCATGTGCGCCTGCACCAATCCGGGTCCGGTATCCAGGACGAGCGTTCCAGGCGACCCGGGGAGCGGGGCCGGGACGGGCAAGGTCGAGGCGCCGGGATAGGCCGGGTTGGTGTTGGTGAACGTGATGCTGCCGGTCCCGACACCCCCGATGACATCGGCGGCGGCGGTCCGGGTCGTTCCGGCGGCCCACACCAGGGCCATCGCGACCATCCAGGTTGACCAATGCTTGCGTTGTCTCATGGTGTTGTTCCTTCCAGTTACCGGCTGGCTTCGTCCTTTCAAGAACCAGCGGCGCCGGCCGCTGGTTCAGGTCAGCTTCCTTCGCTTGGCCGCCCGGCCAACCACGCCCAGCCCGCCGATGGTCAGCAGCGCGAGCGTCGCCGGCTCGGGAACCGCCTGGATGTCGATCGAGTTGGACGGGATCGAGAACGTGAGCGTATCGGTGGTCGCCTGCCCGGTCCAATCCAGGCCGAACGTTACCGTCCATTCAATCGCCCGGGCGGCCTGGTAGTTCAACCCGAAGCGATCCTGAAACGCGAATCCGACGCCGTAGCTTCCGGGATCGTAGACGCCCACGCTGCTGCCGCTGCCCACGCCGATTACGGGGTGGCCGCCGGCATCGAGCAACAGGAAGGAGGTGGTGACGTTGTAGACGTCCAGCGAGCCGCCGGATAGATCAAAGCCGATCCCGAACGTGGTGCCGATGTAGTCGGCAGGATGCTGCCACACCGTCCCGTCGATCGTGCCTGTGCCGGAGATCACGAGCCGGTTGCCCCGGAAATCGGGGTCGCCGGTCGGGCCTGCAATGTACGTCTCGCCCGTAAGCGAGAACGCGCTGCCGCCGGCGCCGACACCGACGATCTTGATGCCGTTGGCCAGCGGCGCCGCGTCCACCGTTGGCGACGGGCTGTAGTCCGCCCATGTCGGCGAGCCGGACGAGGTGTCGACATATTGGAGTGCCGAACCACCGTACGACCACGTCGTGATGGGATCTCCGCTCGCCGTCGCGGCGAGCAACAACAGGCCAAGGGCGATGCGTGGCAATCGGGGCATGGTACAAATCCTCCACCAGGTTACAGGAATGTGTCTTCTCTACTGGCCAATTACCCGAAACATCTCAACTCAACCGGCAAAGTCACTAACCCCATCGGTGTAATGAGGTTTGCGGTGAATCAATAGTGCGAATGGCGTACCAGAAGACGGAATACCGAAGAGACCGCACACGGGTAATGTATTTAACACATTGTTGTAGCGTATCTTAGGATGCTCACTCTATTCTTCGCCCGCGACGTCAGACGCGTTCTTGGAGCGGTGGATGGTGAGTTTTCGCAACATCAATGTTGCCGAGAAACAACATCCATGCCCATTACACGGTAAGACGCCAACGGCCGGGCGCTGGGCCCGGCCGTTGGTCCGTCGATCTTCCATTACTGTCCGACCGCGGCGGTCGGCACGTCATTAAGGCAGCCCGTTCAGCGCGTTGGACACGGCCTGTATCTGGTTGAGTGACAGGCCGAAGGTCATGCCGGCGGAGACGATCTGGGCGGCTGTTCGGCCCTGCTTGGTGCTGGTGGCCAGCGGGCCGTGACACCCGGAGCAGTATTGCCCGTAGAGTACCGCGCCAGCAGACGGTGTTGGCGTCGGCACTGGCGTGGGAGTGGGCGTTGGGGTTGGCGTCGGTGTCGGTGTTGGAGTCGGCGCTGGCGTTGGAGTTGGCGCCGGAGTCGGGGTTGGAGCGGGCGTCGGTGTCGGCACTGGGGTTGGCGTCGGCGCGGGGGTCGGAGTGGGCGTCGGAGCCGGGGTCGGCGTCGGCGTGGGAGTCGGAGTTGGGGTCGGCGTCGGCGTTGGGGTTGGCGCCGGCGTTGCCCCGCTCAGCGCGGTGGCAATGGCTTGGA
>JAQTVL010000228.1 GCA_028706835.1 Phycisphaerae bacterium
GGTTCGTCGAAGATCGACTGGCAGATGGCCAGCCGCACGGTGGGCGCGTCAGACATGCAGCAGCTCCGGCTTGACGCCCAGCTTGGCGCACAGGCACCGACCACAGATGAACAGCAGCGGCGCGCCGTTCCGCCCGCCGTACAGCGTCACCAAGTCCAGTTGCCAGTGCGGTTCATCCGGGGCTATATCCTTGCCGCAACAGGCGCAGGCGTAGTGCAGCCTGCCATCGTCTCCGTCTTGCATCGGTGTCTCCATGAGAAAGTTGCCGGGCGGGGCCAGTCCCCCCGTGGAAACTGGCCCCGCGCCGGGCTTGGGTTGCGAGCCGCTATTACAGCGGCACGATGGTCACAGCGGTAACGGTCGCGGTCAGCGTGCTGCCGGCCTGGTCCTTGCTCGCCAGGTGGCTGTCGAGAACCCTGCCGAAGCAGGTCACGACGGCCCGGCTGTCCAGCACGGCGGTCGTGGTCCAGTCGGCCGACCAACTGATGCCGTCGCCCTGGGCCACGGCCTGGTCGGCCGAGGTCAGGGCGGTCGTCGCCATGCCCTTCTCCAGCACCTCGACGAAGCCGTAGCAGTTGGCGCTGGTGGCCGTGCCACGGAACACGCACGTCGGCCGGTAGAGGGACGACAGGGATGAGTCCGTGGTGACGTTGTTGGCGGTGTGGGTCGTGTCCGTGCCGGACACATACGGTCCGCCGATAGCGCCCGCTATCGGGGTAAGGCCAGTCGAACCAGCATTGTACTTGCTGTACCGATATCGCTTGCCGCTGGTTTGGTCCTGAGTCTCGTAGCCCAGGTCGTGATTCTGAGTGCTGCTCCACGTTTCGATGGCCTGCAAGACAGGCCGGGTGAGGTTGCGAGTGTTGACTGCCATTGCAAATCCCCCATTCAGTTATCTCGGCTGCCCGGCGGGGGCTTGGTTGCCCGCCGCCGGGGTTATGCCGAGTAGGTTAAGGTGAATGCTTCAGCCCCCATTAGGCCGAGGCGGTGATCGTGTCAGGGTTGGCCGGGATGTTGTACAGCACGCCCTGGATGCGGCGGCTGCCGCCGACGAACGGGGTCCAGCGCAGCCAGATGTTGGCCTGGTAGAAGCGCTGGCCGTCCTTGGGCTCCGGGGCCTTCCAGCCTTCGACGGCGAAGTACTGGTCGCTCTTGATGCTCGCGCCCAGGTCGGACAGGGCCAGGCGGTACATGGCCTCGGTGGAGGCGGTAGCGCCATACGGAACCTGGATAGCGCCGTCGTAGATGACGGGCTTGCCGTTGAAGGCCACGGCGTCGATGCCCGCGTCGTACAAGTCCTGCTGGCCGGCGCGGAGGCCGCTGTTGGCCACGCCGTCGGCATAGGCGGCGCGGAGGTAATACTGGTACGCGCCCGTGGTGCAGGCCCACACCACGTCATCGGTAGCTTCCTCGAAGCTGCCCATGTACACGTTGAACGCCTGCATCTTGCGGAGCAGGGCCAGCGGCCGGTCAAGCTCGCCGCCGCCGCCGACGCTGGTGCAAGCGCTGTACTGGTTGGCCCAGCCGGTGTCCACGTCGGGCTCGATGCCGCCGATGTCGTTGCCCGCCTGGGTCACGGAAACCAGATAGTTCAGCCCGTTGGGGCTGGACGAGGGCGCGCTGGAGTGGCCCAGCATCATGTAGTTCATGTCGCGGATGGCCGACTTCTGCGCGATCTCCAAGTGGCTGGTGAGCAGGCTGATGAGCCGCCCGCCGTTCTTGTTGTCCATCACGGCTTCCTCGGGGATGCCGATGGGCAGCACGTACCGGACCCAGGAGTAGGCCCAGGTCTTGCCGGGCGACATGAACTGCGGCGTGATCTGCGCCATGCGGCCCACGTTGGAGCCGGTGGCGGTGGTGAAGCTGACGGCCCCGCTGAACTGGTAGCCGCCGTCGTTGAAGCGGATGCCCTTGCCGCTGGTCTTGCGGATGTTGCCGTAGCGGGTCAGGTCGCCCAGCGTGGCGGCCTTGCCGAACGCCTTGAAGTTCATGTACCGCAGAAACGGCGTGCTGGTGAAGGCCGCGTGGCGCAGGGCGGGCAGGTACTGCTCCGTGGTGAACGTGAGCAGTTGCGTGTTCTTGAAGGAACTGGCTGTCCCGGTATAGACAGTCGGTTCGGAAGCGAGTGTGGTCGAAGTCGCCATAGGTAAATCCCCCAATCGGTTCTAGGTTGTGAATGCGGCGTGCGTGGATGCGTCAGCCCGGAATCCCCAATCGCCGGGCCTCAGCCCTCGCCACTTCCGCCAGGTCGTCCATGTTCTTCACTTCCGGCAGGCGCGGGGCGGCTGCCCGTCGCGGCGGGGTGCCGAGACTGGACGCCACGGCCTCCCGGCGAATCTTGGCCGGGTTGGGCGGGGCGGGTTCGGATTTGGGCGCGGGCGCGCTCGTGAGGCCGTTGTCCAGCATGGCCATTTGCAGGGCGCGCTGGTAGCTGCGGACCTCGCCGCTGGCTTTCAGGGCTTGTGCATCCTGGCACACCTTGACGTAGGTCGCCTCGTCCAACGCGGACAAGGTGGGGCCGAAGGATTCAATCGCCTTCTCGAAGTCGCGCTCGGCGCGGCTGGTCTTGACGGCGGCATCGGTCACTTCGGCCACTTCCAGAGCGCGGCGGCCGACGGTATTGACGCCCTGAACGCCCCAGCGGGCGGTGTCCCTGAGCTTGCGTAAGGAGGCGCGAGCGGTGTCGCTCAGGCCAAGCTCGGAACCGAGGGTATCAAGTTCGGCGTCGGTCACGTCTGCGGGCATGTCACCCAGCAGGGCCTCGGCGGCTGTCGGCGTAGCGGGTTTGGGCGGCACAGCGGACCCGTCAGGGTCGGCATCCTCGCCGCCACCGTCGCCGGCAGCTCCACCTTTTGAGGCGTTCAACTGCTCTACCAGGTCTGCCAGCACAGCTTCGCGCTGCTCTGCGTTGAAGCTATTCCAGTGCGCCGCCAGGGCCGGTCGCATCTGCGACAGGATGGCGGGCGCGGGTTTTTCGGGTTCGCTCTGCGCCGTCTCAGCGGTCGCGGCCGGGGCTTCAGGGTCGGCGGTGTTGTCGGGCGCGGCCGGTTCGTTGGCCGCCTGCGCCGCCGGGTCGTTGGCGTCCGGGGCCACTTCCAAGGGCGGCGTCTGCGCAGCTTCCAACTCGGTGTCGGCTTCGGGCACGGGTGTCTCCTTAGAAACTAGCGTTGGCTTCGGCCGCCGACGGCAGGCGCGGCGGTTGCGGGTAGTGCTGGCGAATGATGTCCGCCAACTGGTGTTCGGCATCGGGGCGTACGCCGCCGTCGGGTGTGACGGTGCAGATCATGTACCGCACCGCCTCCTTGGCGGCCGTATGCGCGCTCTTGGCGGAGTTCGGCAATATGTACTTCTGCCACGTCAGCAGGCCAATGTGGACAAGGGCGGCGCGGGCCATGTCGCGCGGGGCATACGACGGGCTGCTCGTATCCAACAGCGCCCCGTAGGCCCGCACGTCCAACCACGATGCACTATGCGGCCACGCCTCGATCTTCTTCGCGCACTCGATGGCGTCTTCGTCATCGGGGTCATGCACGGCGGCAACGGCACGGACCATCCAGCAATGAAACAGGGTTCGCACGAGTTTGCGGCGGGCGTCGGAATCTGGCCTGCCGGAAGCCAAGGCCAATAGCGATACCATCAGTTCGGGTCGATCTTCCTGCCAGACCTGTTCCAGCGTCTTGCCGTCCGCCGCGGCGCAGTAGTTGGCGCACATGCCGAGATCGCCAAGTTGAGCGGCAAGCTCTCCATGCACGGGTGTCTCCTTAGTCGGTAACGATGCGGCCGATGGACGTGTCGGCCAGCTTCTCGACGTGCGGCGGCGGGGGCTTGTGGCCTACGTCGATGAGGCCGAGTTCCTTGTTGGCGCGGTGATAATCAGATAGGGAACCCAGGAACCGCCCGTGAATGTATGAATAGTGCCGCTTGAATGGCCTGCCCTTGGCGAAGGCGCAGTCGGTCGGCGGCACTACAGGCTCGTGCGGCTCCGGTTCAGGCGGTTCGGGCCGCAGCACGAAGTCCTTGTTGCACTGGCCGCACTTGCCGCCGAAATGATTGGCGTTGTGCGGCTCAAACAGGCGCGGGCCTCCGCAGCGCGGGCAGACCCACCACATAGCGGGTGCGGTCATTTCTTCGCCTTGCCCTTCCGTTTGGCCATCATCTTCTTCCGGGCGCGGGCTATAACGGCCTGCATCGGGCTAGGCTTGCCGGGGCGGGCGACCGGGGCCGCGTCGGGGCTGTTCGCATACAGCGCCCGCATTTGCGCCTTGGCCTTGGGCATCGGCAGCAGCGCCTTGCTGTGCGGCTTGCCCGTCGCCCTGGTCACTACCTGCGCCCTGCCGTTTCGCTTCTTGAGTTCGTATGGCATTGGGATCGTTCTCCGGTTCGTCCGGGCCGGTGTAGGGCACGCCCTCAACGCTCTTGTAGCCGGGCAGTTTCTGGCCCGAGGCGATGGCCGCCAGCGTCCCAGGGTCGTAGTTGGGCACGATGACGGAGGCGTTTTTCTCGTCGATGGGGCGGTCATCCTCGACCACCACGAAGTGAACCTCGGCCACTTCCTTGGCGCCTTGCTCGTCGATCTTGCGCAGGCGGCCGACCTGGGCGACAATCCAGCGCTCATGCGAGATGTTCCGCTTGAACCTGAGCGGGTTGTTGGCGTCCACGCCGCCTGTGCCCACATCCACCCAAATGACGGCGGTCGCCTGCTGGGAAGTGACCGCCAGCACCTTGGCCATGCGCCGGTACGGGCTGGTGATGATGAACTTGTCGCCGACCTTCAGCTCGGCCGGATGCAGTTCCTTGGCCTGTTGGCACAGCGTCTGCCAGGCACGGTCCTCTGCCTGGCCGTCCTTCATTTCGCGGGGCGGAAGTTTCAGCGGCAGTTCGGGTGTCAGCATCTGCGTCACGGCGTCTCCTTTGGCTTAGGCCGTCACCGCTGCGGGCGGTTCGGGCTGGGCGATGCGAAGCTGCGGCTGCGGCTGGGGCGGAGCCTGCGGGGGCATCTGCGCGCCCGGCATTGGCTGCGCACCCGGCACGCCGGTCATGCCCGGCGCTTGCGGCACCAAGGGTGCCTGCCCCGGCGGGGTAAAGAACTGCTGCGGGTTGCGGATGTTGAAGCGATTGGACCCCAGCCAGACCAGATACCGGATGGGGTCGTACATGCCCTGCGCCATGGTGGACATCATCTGCCCGTACTGGAGCGCGGCGGCGGTGTCCTCGGCGCGCTTGGCCTCGGTCGCCGCTTCAAGGTCGATCTTGCAGATCAGGTCTTCGGGCAGGCTTGAGGGCCGCAGGCGCTTCACGTCCACGCCCGTAGGCCCGGCCACGCGCACGGCCAGGTCTTCGTCGGCGAACTCGCGGTACATGAGCACCACGTTGCCCGCAACCCATGTGAGCAGGTCGGAAGTCAGCTGCTGGCGGCGGTTGATGCGGCGCTCGCGCGAGGTCGAACGCACACTGGCCTCGGTTGCCGTGATCTTGTGCGGCGTGTCGCCGCCCTGGTCCATGATGTCGCTGCCCAGCATGCGCCGGAGTTCGGCCAGGAACAGTTCGCGGATTTCCCAGGTGTCGCGCGGCAGGGAGGGCGGCTTGAACTCCTTCATCAACTGCGCCACTTCGACCGCGACTTCGGCTTGCATCAGGTTCGGGTTGTTGATGTCGGACGCCTCGCGCGGAGTCACCTTCCCGCGCGGGGTGAGCATCTTGGCCGCCGCCGACTTGCGAATCTGCTGGATGAAGCACTTGTTCAGCTTGGCCAGCGTTTGCAGAATCGGGGCGATCAGGCCCAAGGTCGAGTACCCGTTCACCTGCCCCGGAATCGGCCTGCTTACCAGCGGCCGGTAAATCTCCAGCGAGCCATACGGCCAGTCGCCTTCCCACAGCGGCTTCGTGGCCTCACTCCATCGCGCAGGCAGGATGACGTACCCGCCGTTGCGCCGGTCGTGAATCTTGTACACTTCGATCTGCGTGTTCTCGAAGTCGAAGCTGGCGTCCTTGCGCCAGTTCTCGGTTTCGTTCTCGAACTCATCGACCGACGGGCAGTTCTCCGGGTTCAGGTTGCGGATGCCCGGTATGCGCTCAAGGTCGCTCAGGTACTCGGTGCAAAGCTCAGCCTCCCAAACGCGGTCTTCCCATTCCTCGGCGTCCGGGTCGTACAGGAACTTGGTCCAGTCCACCCGCTGATTGACCAGATACCGCATGTTCCGGCGGCCGATCTTGTCGTAGTGGGCGGCGATGTGGGAGAGCATGGCCATGTACAGGGGCGCGGCGGGGTCCACGCCGGCAATCCATGCCTCATGCCGGGCGACGTGGACCATGTGGTCGTCGTCGCTGTCCACCGACGCCTGCGCGATGTCCAGGTTCTCGGCCTCGGCCTCCTGAATGTTGACGGCGATTGCGCCAACGTCCGTGCTGGGGCGGTAGCTGCTGGACACCTGCTCCGAATGCCACGCGGTCTTGCTGATGCCGATGCCCGCGCGAATGTCGTCCCACAGTACCTGAATGGTGGTGCCCATCGTCCGCGCCAATCCGCTGGACAGGTTGGCGTCGATCAGGGCCGCGCCCATCTTGGCGATGTCTTCCTGCCCCTCCTGCCGGGCTTCGACCGTCACCGGGGGAATCGAGGGCAGGGTGCCGAAGATCACGTCTTCAATTGCGGGCAGGGCTTCGTTCAGGTACAGTTGCTCGTCGCCGCCGGAGTAGGTGCCGTTGATGTACTGGTCGAGTTTGGCGATCTCGGTCTTGCGGGCGTCGATGCGCAGCATTTCCTTGGCCCGGCCCAGCCGTTCGTGCCAGAGTTGCGCCCGTCCGATAGGCGTGGCGGTGTTGAAGCTGCTGGCACGCTGATAGGACTTGCGCGTGGGCAACTGCTGTTTTGGCTTGCGGGACATTGGTTATGCGTTCCCCTCGGTCAACTTGCGGGGGCCGGATTTGAACCGGCGACCTTCTGGATATGAACCAGGCGAGCTACCAGACTGCTCTACCCCGCTATGTGTAGTCCTGCGGGTCGCGGCCGTCGTTCAGTCGGTCGCGCTCTTCCTCGGCCTCGACGTGCTCGACCATCCGCCGCTGATGGCTGTTGAGCTTGTCCCAGTCGTCACGGTTCGGTTCCGGCGGTGGCACGGTTATCTGCTGGACCACCTTCTCGGTGATCTGCCGGG
>JAQTVL010000229.1 GCA_028706835.1 Phycisphaerae bacterium
CAAAGGTCATGGACCCGCTCATGGGCTGGCTGCTCAGAGTGCCCTACGACGTGGCGATCCTGGTCGTCGGGCTGAGCACGTCGATCCTGATGGCTGTGCTCTACAAGCTGGCGACCAACCAGGACCTGCTGCGCCGCTGCAAGGCCGACAAGGTTCGGCTGGGCCAGCTCCGCAAACAGGCCAAGAAGGCCAAGGACAAGAAGGCCGTCCAGAACATCGACATGACGATCGGCGGAATCCAGTTGAAGAAGATGGTGGCCGAGTTCAAGGGCCTGGGCGCCGCGATCATCCCGATCATGTTCGTCGCGAGCTGGGCGTTCGAACGCCTTGACTTCAAGCCGCCGCAGGTGGGCGAGGACCTGACCCTCAAGGCGACCTTCGCCATCGAAACCAAGGGCGAGCCGGCCTGGGTGGTCGTGCAGCCCCAGGGCAAGATCGAGCCGCTGACCCCGACCATGCAGCCGATCGTCGAGGACCCGAACATCGACCCGTACAACGGCCAGAAGATCGAGGCCGGGCAGAACGGCATGGTCGAATGGAAGTTCCGCGTCAAGGAGCCGTGCGACAACCTGACCGCCCGCATCTGCTACCGGGGCAAGGCGACGGTCCACAACCTGAAGGTCGGCGGGCCGCACTACGGCGACAGCATTGTCGTCTACGGCGCGGACAATCCCGGGCCGTGGATGAACTGCTCAACCATGGCGATGATGACGCAGCCGCGGCTGCTGGAGCACGTGCCGGGGATGACCTGGGCCTGGAAGAAGTGGCAGTGGATCGCGAACATCCCGCAGCATACGGAGCCCAGCGAAGGCTGGCAGGCGCCGTGGCGGGCCGGGTGCTGGAAGATGGCGTGGCACTACGTCTTGATGACGCTTTGGGGCATCTCGCGGATCGCCTGGCTGCCGCCGTGGATCATGGCCTACATCATCATCTGCGCCCCGAGCATGTTCCTGGTCCGCTGGCTGATCCGGGCGTATTGATTGCGAAGTTCCGCTTAACTACCGGCGTGGCCGCGTCTTCCGGCGGTGCGGTGCGAGAAACGTCACCGCGGTGGGTATGCTCCGAACGGGCACGCCCGTGGTGACGCCGTAAGTTATTATTTCATAAGTAGTTCTGGAGTACTTCAAATCCGGGTGGGGATGAAATCTTCCGGCTAAAGTTGGATTTCAAGAGAGGGGGGTGGGGATGAAAACCAACTTCTGAAATCCAACTCACGCCCCATGTCGCGAGGAACGGCGATTCGCTAAGTTTCCAAGGTCTGTCCCTAATCGTCGTCAGCCGGGCGGCTTGTCGGCGGCGGGCCGACGCGGAACGGGCCGCTGTTGATCACGCCCTTCTCCTTGCCTGATTCGTAGTGGCACTCGTAGGAAATCCCCGGCGAAAGGGCGCGGTTCCCGCCGACCTTCACCGGCCCGTTCGCGGTCAGCGTCACCGTGGCCTGCACCGTCTGGTTGGCGTTGCAGCGAACGGTCAGCGGCTCGATCGCGTAGATGCTGTCGGCGTTCGGGAAGAGTTTCAGCGTGAGCGGCTCGGCCCCGGCGGTCACCGGGAACGAGAACCTCATCGGCACGCCCGGCTCGGGAAGCTTCGGCAGGTAGATGGCATCGAGGCTGGCGGCCGCGGACCCGCGGACGCGATCGAAGGTGCGCTCGTCGAACGCCGTGGCAAGATACTCGGCGGAGAACCGCCCGGCGGTCTTGGCGATCGTGAAACGGTCCAGTTCCTCGCCGTCCACCCCGATCGCCCTGCCGGTCAGCGTGCCGCCGTCAACGGTCATCAGGACGAAGTGGTGCTTCTTCTCGGCAGCGGCGGTGAACGGGCTGGACAGGACCGGGTGCAGCCCGGCCCCGCCGCCGGCGGCCACCATGTGCGTGATCGGGTGGTCGTCGTTCTGGCCGGGGATGAACATCGGGCGGAACCGCTGGTAGCCGTGGCTGTCGCCGGAGACGACCAGGTCGACCTTGTTTCGGCGCAGGATGGGCAGAACGTCCTCGCGCCCCCACGCGGAATGCCGCCGGGACGAGTCGTAGCTGGGCACGTGATAGCAAACCACCTTCCATTCCGCCTTGCTGGCCGCGAGGTCCTTGTCCAGCCAGTCGAGCATCCGCGGGCGATTCGTCGGCCCGGCGCCGTAGTCGAGGGCCGCGACGTGCAGGTTGCCGTAGTCGAACGAGTACCACGGCTCGCCCCCGGGATGGTCGAACAATCGCTTGTAGGCCGGCCCGTGGCCCTCGTGGTTGCCGAAGACGGTCCAGATCGGCACGTTGTTCAGCACGCCGTGCAGCGGCCCGAAGAACTCGCGGGGGTACTGCCGGTAGTCGCCGTTGCCGGTGAGATCGCCGCTGTGGAGGATGAAGGCCGGGTTCGCCGCCCCGATCGCCAGGCCAAGCCTGGTATGGACCTCCACGCCGGTCCGGGAATCGCCATACACGACGAAGGTGAACGGCTCGGGCTTATCCGGCGATGTGCGGAACGAGCCGCCCGCCGACGCGCCAGGCGCGGCCACGCGATACGAGTAGTGCGTGCCGGGCCTCAGGCCGGTCAGTCGCGCCTCGTAGAGGTAGTCCACCAGCGTCGGCTGAGAGGTCGGAATCTGCCGGCAGGCAACCTTGGCCGGCTGCTGGTCGAGCTGGCTGCCCAGCCCGAACCGGAGGGTGCATTGGCTTAGCGTGGACGTCGCCCAGAGGATCGTGATCTCGGTCTGCGACGGATTCTGGAGGTACGGCTCGATCACGAAGGTCGGCCGGCCGCAACCGGCGCAGAGGGCCGCCACCAGGCAGCAACCGCCCAGTGCGGGCAGAACTCCACTGACGCCACGGGTGAGTCGCTTCACGGGTCGCTCCTTCGGATGGAAATCGACGGACAAAAAACCGCCGACCATCGCGAGGTTCCCCTCGGCCGGGAACGAATCGCGACGATCGGCGGTTCGGTGTGACGAGTCAGTTTCGCACGATTACTTCTTCGGCTCGATGACGAGCCGGACAGCCTCGCTGACCACCTTGACGTCCTTCTGCTCGGTCTTGCCGCCGGGCATTTGCCACTGGATGGTGCGATTGCCGCCGCTCCGCAGCCCCCAGAACGCGTTGGAGGAACCGGCCGTCACCGCCCATGCGCCCAGGCAGCGCTTATCGTGGAAAGCCGTCACGGTCATCGGCCCGACGACTGGGCCGTTGCCAGCCAGGCAGGCGGTGATGCTCAGGGCGTTCTCGTCCTCATACACCTTGCGATAGAACGTATGCACGTCGCCGTTCTTCAGGACGATCACCATGTCCTGTGCGCCGTCGCCGTTGAAGTCCGCAACGCAGCCGCCCGCCTGGCCCTCCTCCGCCGCCGGCAGCAGGCCCTTTTCCTGAAGGTCCAGGTCGTGTGCATGGCCGGTGCTGCGCCAGCCGCGGTTGAAGAACAGCAGCGGGGTCTGGGCCGAATAGGCGATGAAGAGGTCCTGCCGGCCATCGTTGTTCACGTCGCAGGTCATCGTGTCGATTCCGCCCGGCTTGGAGATGTAGGCGATCTCGCCGGAAGTGCCGCGGAGGTCCTCGAAATTCAGCTTGCCGTTGTTCTGCCACAAACGCGTGCCGTCCTCCGCCACGCAGAATATGTCCAGCAGGCCGTCCCCGTCGAAGTCGCCCAGGCAGGCCTTCGATCGGCCTTCGCCGAGGCAAACGTTCGTCCGGACGCCCTTGTCGAACTCGCCGACCGCCTTGCCCTTGTAGAACACGCTGTACATGCTGAACAACTGGAGCACGTCGGCCAGGCCATCGCCGTCAAGATCGGCCGCCAGGCACTGCCCCGCCGTCGGGCTGGTGTCCTTCTGGGTCGTCGGGGCGGCCAAGCCCAGCGCCGTGCCGGTCATCTTGCCGTCGCCCGCTTGGACGAGCACGACGGCCGCGCTCGGCGTGCCCGCGAGCAGCGCCGGAACGCCGTCCTTGCCGCCGTCGATGACCGTCAGGCTGACCACGCCGGCCTTGAGCGCGTCGCCCGTGTCGATCGGCTTGGCGGTGAAGGTGCCGTCCGCCTGCTGGAGGTGCAGCGACAACGCCTTGCCGTCCCAACTGGCCAGGTCGTTCTTGCCGTTGCGGTCGAAGTCGCCCCAGACGGCGACGGCGGACTTGCTGGTCAGCTTCACCTTGGCGGTGACGTCGACCAAGGCCTCCGCCTTGGCGTTGTGGACGAACAGCTTGTCGCCGGCGTCGGAGCCGACAAACAGCCCCTGCGCCGCCGCGCCCAAGTCCACCGGCATGGCGTAGCTCACCTTGCCCGGGACATTGCCGCACTTGCCGTTCTTATCCCACGTCGCCTCGGCGGTGCTCGGGATCGCCGGCGACTTGTCCGTCAGGACGTAGTCGACCGCCTTGTCGAGCATGTCGGTGGAGCCGGCCCAGGTGGCTTCCATCGCCGTGTCGATATCGCTCATCTCGAAGTTCTGCGATCCCTTCGCGCGAAACAGCGACAGCCAGCGTCCGGCGATGTGCAGGAACCCGTCGGGCATCTGCCGCCCGCCGCCTTCGGCGCACTCCTCGTGGAACTCGCCGGCGAACACCAGCGCGAACGCCTTCGGGTTGTCCGCGATCACCTTGGCCACCGCCTCGGACTTCGCCTTGTGCGGCGCAGCCGTCAGGTCCAGCAGCAGTTTGCCCGTCGGGGCCTTCTCCTTCGGCTTATACGCGCTTTCGATGTTCAGCTCGACAATGCCCGCTTTGGCCGTCGGCTTGATCGTGACCTTCAAGATCGTGTCCGCCTGCTGCGCCAGGTGGATCGGCGTGAAGTTCGGATTGATCAGCCCGTACGAGGTCGACCCGCCGCCCAGGATCACCGCCACCGCCGCCACCATGAACCACGTCGAACGCCGCATTGAATGCTCCTGAAAAAGACCTCGGTTGCCCTTCGCTACTACTCTACTACGAACCCGCCCGACCGGGCGAGGTTACGCCAGCTCGCTCAGTAGAACGCTGCTGAGCTGAATGTCTTCCTTGTTCGCCGAATAGACCACCCAAAGCCGGCCAGCGGCGACCGTCGCGTTAGGGTACTGGAACCCGCCGGCCTTGTGCATTCCACCCAGGCGGGCCCGGGCGGATGGATCGTGCTGGAGCGTGACCGCCCGGTTGAACGTCAGCCCGTCGGGACTGAGCACGACGGCCAGCAGTCTTCGTCGGGTGTCGTCGGCGGTCGGATTGCAGACCAGCGCAACCCTTTGAGCGATCCCGTCGTTGACAGCCAGCGCGTGGAACTTGGACTGGGCGTCGGGCAGGTCGGTCGGCAGCGGCGAGGTCCAGTGTTCGCCGCCGTCGCGACTGTCGCTGACGAACAGCCGACGCGAGCCGCCGTCGTCGCGCATCAGCGTGCGGATCGCCCGGCAGCCGGTGCGGAACCAGCTCGGCTCGCTCAACTTCCAGCCGTCGGAACGCGGGGCGAGGATCACCTTCCGCCAATCGCCGATCCCATCGCGGCCGCCGATGGCCATCACCGCACTGTGTTGCGCGTCGACGCCGGGCCAGAGCCACGCGCCGTCCGACCGGCCCGGCGCCAGGCGCGGGGACTCGTTGGCGTAGAACCCGTCCAGGGCCAGCCCGACATGCCGCCACGCCCCGCCCTGCCACTGGAACGCGTCGGTCGCCAGGTCCTCCCAGCATCGACCGGGCACCAGTTCGCCCTCGACATAGCGGGCCCGCGTGCAGCGGGTCGCGAGCAGGTAGAGTTCGCCGCCGCGAGCCCAGAAGCCCGCGTTGGTCCACCGATTCTTGCCTTCGGGCGTGGGCATCACCGGCTGCGGCGCCGACCACGTCACGCCGTCGCCGCTGGTGGCGAACTGCACAATCTGGCCGGGGTTGTCCTCGTTCATCCGCCCCGCCGACCACGCGGCGAAATATCGGCCCCCGAAGACCGTGATCGCCGCGTGGTGGTTGTAGCCGAACCCGTCTTCGACCGCGCGATACAGCGTCACGTGCGAGGCCTTGGCCGGAGGCCGCCGGAGGCCTTCGTCAAGCACCTCGGGCGTGATCACGTGTACCGGCGGCAATTTGCCGGAGGTGGCGGCGTGCGACTCGGACGTCCCGTCGCCACGCGCCGCGGTCATCCGCCCCGTAGCGGCCACTGCGGCGGCGAGCGCGTCATACTGGGCCGGGTCGACCGCATCGTGAGGCCGCCTTGCCCGGCCGGCGGGAAGCCCCAGGCTGACCATCAGCCGCTTCAGCGTCGCAATCAGGTTGGTCGATTTTGCGAGCGTCGCGGCGATCGCGCCATAGGTCTTCACCATGCCCTGGTCGCCGCCCGCGGCCCGCAGCGCCTCAGCCGGCAGGGCGTTGACCAGCGGGTCGATCGTGCCGTTGGCGCCGGCGGGCGCAAAGACCGGCTGCATGTGGGCGTTGCCGGAGTAGATCAGGAACTCCGGGCGAACCAGCTTGCGGACGGCCGCCACGCGATCGGTACTTTGCGACGATTCCTTGATGCCGATGTATGCGCCCGAGAACTTGTTGGCCAGTTCGGCGATGTGCTCGGTGGGCCAATTCAGCCCCGTCCGTGCCGGATTGTGATAGAACAGCAGCGGAATCCGGCCTTTGACGTGATCGGCGATGTCGCCGAGATACCGCTCCAGGCCGAGCGGCGACGGCGTCTGGAACCACGGCGTCAGGATGCAGGCCGCGTCGCACCCGCAATCGGCAGCCAGGGCCGTGAAGCGTTCAGCCTCCCGGGTCGTCACCGCGCCGGCGCCGGCGAGGATTTGCAGCCGGCCGTTGGCCTGGCGGATGGCCGCCTCGTAGAGTTTGCGGCGATCGTCCAGGTCGAGAGTGTAAGCTTCGCTGGTAGTGCCGGTCACCAGCAGGCCGGTGATGCCCGACGCCGCGAGATACTCGACGATCGCGCGGAACGCGGAGAGGTCGACCTGCTCGTCCGCGTCAAACGGCGTGACGATCGGAGCAAAGACCCCACCGGTAATCCTGGCCTTGGCCATCCTGCTGTTCACTCTCGGCTTCTCAGGTACATGTCCTGGCCCGACCGCACAAAGAACCGTATTCTACCCCGAACGTCGCCGGACGAAAAACCGAATTTGCCGATCAGTACAGGGCCGACGCAATGTAGTCCGCCAGGTCGTCGCCGGGGCGCGGATTCAGTT
>JAQTVL010000230.1 GCA_028706835.1 Phycisphaerae bacterium
GGGGCACCCATCTGCTGAGGAAGGACACCAGGCCATGGATCGAAAACCTGACAGCCAGTTACCCAGCACACCCGACCGTCAGAAAGAATCCCGCTACTTCTGCCGTAATTCTAGTAGGAGATACCCTGAGTGTCAACACAAATTTTTCCGTCATTTGAGGGAAGATTATGCTGACGTGTCACCGGTTGATTAAGAGAACACAAGAGTATGTCTTGTAATGTTTTATGTGCGGCCCGTCCACTATCTACAACATCGACCGCTCAAGAATAGTTGCTGCAATCTGCAAGAAGTCCAAAGAATACCCCGCCATCGCAGTGGCCAAAACCCTGAATGCGGCCTTCGCAATTCCTGAATTGAATCAGTTAGGCGTAACAGGCCCACTAACCCGTTGGCCATCGATAGCATCGTTTGAACGCGTCCCGCATTCGCCGCCCGCTTGCGATTCCTGCGCCGGGCATGTTATGATCGTCAGCCGTGAGTGGAAACGCACAATCCGAGCAGTTCGAGGCTGACTTCACCCCCGGCTCCGGGTCCGTCGGGATCGTGACGCCGCAGGACCTGCTCTGCGCCCAGCCGCCGAACCGGCTCAAGCTCAGTTGCGGCAAGGAACTCGGGCCGATCACGGTTCGCTACGAAACTGTCGGCACGCTGTCACCGAAGAAGGACAACGCGATCCTGGTCATCCACGCCCTGACCGGCGACGCCCACGTGGCCGGCCGGCACGCGCCCGAGGATCGCAAGACTGGCTGGTGGGACATCATCGTCGGGCCCGGCAAGCCGCTCGACACCGACCGCTACTTCATCATCTGCTCGAACTGCCTGGGCGGGTGCATGGGCACGACCGGCCCAGCCAGCACGAATCCGTCGACCGGCAAGCCCTACGCCCTCGAGTTCCCCGTCGTCACGGTCGAGGACATGGTCGCCGTCCAGCGGATGGTGGTCGACCACCTCGGCATCGATCGGCTGCTCGCGGTCATCGGCGGATCGCTGGCGGGGATGCAGGCGCTGGCCTGGCCGATCCTTTACCCGCAGCGGGTGGCCAATGCGATCGTGGTCGCGGCGGCGGCGCGGCTGTCGCCGCAGGCGATCGCATGGAACGCGATCGGGCGAAACGCGATCCTGTCGGACCCGAACTGGCGAAACGGCGACTACTACGGCCAAGCGCTGCCGGCCACCGGCTTGGCGATTGCCCGCATGATAGGGCACATCACCTACCTGTCGGAAGTGAAGATGCGCCAGAAGTTCGGCCGGGAGCTTCGCAACGGCGACGCCTTCAAGTACGACTTCATCAGCGAATTCGAGGTGGAAAGCTATCTCGATTACCAGGCCAGCCGGTTCGTCGAGCGGTTCGACGCCAACAGCTACCTGTATCTGACCAAGGCGATGGACTACTTCGACCTGGCCGCGCAATACGGCAGCGTGCGCGACGCGGTGGCCCGGGCCGCGGCCCGGTTCCTGGTCTTCAGCTTCACCACCGACTGGCTGTTCCCCTCCTGGCAGAGCCGGGAGATGGTCAACGCGATGATCTCGACCGGGCGGCAGGTGACGTATGCGAACCTGCCGACCGACCACGGCCACGATGCGTTCCTGCTCGATTTCCCGGAGCTGCACCGGATCATCCGCGGCTTCCTGTCCGAGGCCTATCGCCGGGAGGTGAAGGCATGAGCCCCCGCCTGGCGAACCATCATTCGGCTGCGACGCTCTATGACGCGATCATCGACCTGATTCCAGCCGGCGCGAAGGTGCTCGACCTCGGCTGCGGCGACGGCGAGCTGCTTCGCCGGCTGATGGAGGACCGCGGCGTGACGGGCATGGGCGTGGAGATCGACACGGACGCGATCGTGCGGTGCGTCGAGGCCGGCGTGGACGTGATCCAGAGCGACCTGGACCGGGGCATCGCCGAGTTCGCCGACGACAGCTACGACGTGGTCGTGCTGAACATGACGCTCCAGGTGACCCGCCGCAGCGACCTGGTGCTGCGCGAGGCCATGCGCGTCGGGCGGAAGGCGATCGTGACGATCCCGAACTTCGGCTACTGGCGGCTGCGGCAGCAGCTTGTCTTCTGGGGCCGGATGCCGGTGTCGCGCAGCCTGCCGTACCCGTGGTACGAGACGCCGAACATCCGCGTGCTGACGATCAAGGATTTCCGCCGGCTGGCCCGCAAGCTGAACGGCGTGATCGAGCGCGAGATCTATCTCCGCGCCGGCCAACCCTGCAACATCGTCTGGCCGAACTTCCTCGCCCCCGAAGCCCTGTTCGTCATCCGCCGCGAGGCGTGAAGACCTTTACCACCAAGGACACCAAGAGCACCAAGGGAAGCCGCGAAGACCACTACTGATTCGGAACGGCTCACCCTTGCCACCGCGATTGTCGATACGTATAATATCCTGTATAGAATACGTATTGGAGGCGAGTCATGACCAAACTGACGCTCAGCATGGATGAGGCGGTTGTCGCAACGGCCAAGAAGATCGCCGAGGCGAATCATACGAGCGTGTCGGCGATGGTGACGCAGTTCATCCAGTCGATGGTTGCGCCGGAAAAGCGAAGGCTCAAGATCGGCCCGCTGACTCGCAAGGCGACCGGTCTGGTCAAACTGCCGCCGGACAAAGACTACAAGGAATTGCTTTCTGACGCGCTGGCTGAACGATACGGGATGCCCTGATGAAGGTGTTCGTCGACACAAACGTGTTGTTGGACGTGTTGGCCCGGCGCGAGCCTTTCTACGCCGATTCCGCCGGCGTCTGGACGCTCACAGAGGCGGGGCGGGTGAACGGTTTCGTATCGGCTGTCAGTCTGCCGACCTTGTTCTATCTGCTTTCGCGCAGCAGAGGACGACGCGAGGCCCGCGGGGCAATGGCGCTTCTGCGCGACATCTTTACACTCGTGCCGACGGATGCCCAGATCATTAGCCGGGCCATAGACTGTGACATCGAGGATTTCGAAGACGCCATTCAGTTCTTCAGCGCCCTCCGCGCCGGAGCGGCCACGCTGATCACCCGCAACCCCAAGGACTTTCCCACGACGGACGTGTCGATTCAGACGCCAACGCAATTTCTGGCGACGCATTTCCAGCGGTAATTGCCGGTTCGTGTGTCTTCCGCCCGGGAAGAAAAGGGGTCACGATCTATTTCTGGCTCCGGTCTTTCGGTCCTTTTCCGGCCCGGCGCAGGCGGTCGAGTCGCGACTTTGGGCGGGCCGCCGGCGGGTGGCTTTTGCACGCCGGGTGCGGGAAAGCGGGGCCTTCGTCCCGCGCACTCCAAAGCGGGCTGCGCCCGCGAAGAGAGGCGTCGCGCGTCGCGGAGCGCCTGGGAAGGCGTTTCCCGGAATGCCCTTACGGGCACACTACGAACAAGACCTCCGCTTCCGAGGTCCTGATTTGAACCATGCCCGTAAACGGAATCTCTTCCAATGCCAGGTATCTTGCAGCCCGATGAACCGGCAATAGGCAGTGATGTGCGCGGCCAGCCCCCGGCGGTGGATCATGCCACATGCCCGCCATCAGTGATTCTGGCGGCAGATTGGCAGCATCTTCAACTCTTCGTCGGATATGTCCTTGCGTATCTCATGAGCGGGCTTGAGGCTGTGGACGCCCCGGTCGCGATGCAGCCGCTTCACCCCGCCGCCTGTTACGTTGAGAAGCACCGTCTCGCCTCGGGGCACCTCGCCGTCGTGGACCGCCCTGGCCAGCGATGCAACGGCCACCCCGGCTTCCGGCACAATGTCCACGCCCTCGGTTCCCTCGAACAGCAACTGCGCATGCTCGGTGTCCTCGTTCGAGACGGCGTAGACCGCCCCTCCCGATGCGTGCAGGACATCGTAGGTCCCCCCGGGCACGGAATACGGCGGCCGTCTGTTTGAGAGCATGGTTGCCCTGGCCTTGGCGCCCGCTTTGTCATCCGGGGCGATCGAGTCGAGGACGTTCAAGCCTCGGCTGTAGGCGTTCACGATCGGAACGAACGGCAGGTTCTGTGAGAGATGCAGTCGCATTCGTGCGTTCTCGAACATGCCGGATGACACAAGCCGCCTGGCCCCCTCGAACGCCGCGATCGCACCGGTGCCGGAACCGATGGACTGGAAATAGTGCTGCGGGATGTCCTTGATCGTGAAGGCGGCGTCATACATGATCGAGGCCATGCCGTCCCTGCGCCCCACATTTCTGGCCCCGCCCTCGCTGACGAGGCCGCGGGCCTTGCACAGCCTGTTCGCGACGTCTATGGCCTCGAAGTAGTCCGAGTCCCTGACCGATATCAGAGTGAACGGCCCGTCGTCCTTCTCGGTGCTCCAGAGATGCGCCACTGCGGAACCGGGCACCACCGCGATGATGGGGACCCTGGTCTTCTGGGCCGCCTGGACGAACGCCCTGGCTGTGTTCCCGGCAGATGCCACGACGAGGTCCGTTACTCCGAACTCCCTCATCCTTTGGAGCGTGACCTGCGCCTCGTAATCCTTGAAGGTGGCACTTGTGTTGAACGCACCGTTTTCGGGCCAATATCCGTTGAACGAGATATAGAGCTTCTCAAGACCCAGTTCCCGTGCAAGGCCCTCGCTTCTGTATGTTACAGGCCCCGAGGCATTCTCGGGAAAACCATCGCAGGGCATCCAGTCCAGATAACGCCACAGACCTGACCGCTTGGCCGGCCTGAGCGATCTCGTCGTGTACTCTGTGTGCAACAGGCTGTCGTGCAGAGGGCAAATGCCGGAAAACGCGGGCGGATATGTGTTTCCGCAGGCCGGACATGCCAACCGGTATGCTCCCATGGGGGCGCCTCCCGAAAACTCCACAGGTTCTGGTTCGGCGGTCAGTTCCGTCCCGCACTCGGCACGTCTTTCATCGCCACCCGCTCCTCCTGATAGTATCCCAGCTTCACGCTCAGGATGCGGCCGTTGCCCACGTCGGAGATGAAGATTCGGCGGTCTGTCTGGGTGCCGGCATAGCAGGCGTAGAAGAGCCCCACTTCGTCGCCGCCGAGCGCATTGGGCGACTTCAACTCCGCGCTGCCGACCAGCGGCTTGCCGTCGTCGGCGTTGCCGAAGCGGCCGATGCGGGTGATCAGGTTGCCGGCGGAGTCGAGCACGGCCACGCTGAAGATCTGCGGCTCCGGGGCGATGGACCGTGCGAAGTAGTCCAGGCAGAACCGCGAGAACCAGCACGCGCATCCGCCGCCGGCGTGCGAGGAGTTGAACCCGGCGTAACCCACGCCGCCGTACATCCACTCCGCGCCGTCGATCCAGCCTTGGCCGACGCCGCCGGCGTACAGGTCCAGATTCCGCTTGGGCTGCTCGCCTTCGGGCAGCGGCACGGGCGTGCCGGGGTTCCTGGAAAGCACCTTGACCGCCTTGCCGGGCTTGATCTTGGTGAGGGTCTCGGACATCTCGTTCAGATACGGCTTGCCGTCCAGCACCCGCGACGGCGTGTGCATGAAATACACGTTGCTGTTCCGATCGAGCCCCACCCCGTCCACCTGGGCCACGCCGGGCACGACGTCTTCGTACACCGTCTTGCCGTGCTTGTCCCAGACGTGGATGCAGGGAGAGGTGGAGTTGGATATCCGGCCGGGATAGATCGGGGGCATGTAGCCCTTGCCGTCCTGGGCTGCCGCGGGAGCGTTGTTGACCCGGTAGCGGCCCATGTCGTCGGTGCCGCTGAGTCCTACGAAGCGGTAGGCGCACGAGGCGACGATCTGGCCTTTGGCGTTTACGCCAAAACCGCCCTGGTGAAAGCACACCGGCGATTTGGACGGCAGCACCAGGCCGGCGACGACCTCGGCGGCCCGCACGCCCCCGGCGCCGATCTCGCCCACTCCGGATCGCTCCTCGCCGTAGTCGAAAGGAATCTCGCGGTAGGTGATGCTGTCATAGCGCACAATCAGGTTGGTGTTCCGCAGGTAGATGTTGCCCTGGAGGTCGAAGGCGAACTCCATCGCGCTGAACGGCAGGTTGATGATCTTGACCCGCCCGCTGTCCGGGTCGATCTCCAGCAGCGCGTTGCTCGACTTGCCCGTCGGCCCGCTGTCCGCCTCGCCCACGTAGAGCTTGCCGTTGACCGGGTTCACCTCCAGCCGCTGGATCGCGTTGTACGGCGGCTTGGCTCGCACCACCCGCTTGATCGTCTCGGCCCCAAAATCCCGGATCGGCTCCCACTTGCCGTCTCGCTCGCGGAGCAGCCAGATACCGGCCGAATCCCACGCGGTTCTCATGCCCCCGTTGCCGCCGGCCACCCCGCTCTCGGCGTTGTTCCGACACTCGCTGCCCAGCCAGATGGTGACCGGATTGGCCGAGAAGTCCACCTCCGCCGTGAACCACAGCGGCGAGCTGATGCCGACATAGGTGCCTGTGTGGACCCGCACGCTGCCCAGCGGCATGTCCTGGCGGGAGATCTCCCTGGGATCGTCGAGTGACTTGAATCGCACCAACGCCGCGGGCACCTTGATCTGCGGCTTGCCGGCCTCCCACAGCCGCGAAGGGACGATCCACGAGAACACCCAGATTTCGCCGGTCTTGCGGTTGACCTTCACCACAGCCGGCTTGAACGCCTTGATATCCTTGAGGAACTTGCCCTCCGGGCTGAAGACCTGCACGCGATCGTTCATGAAATCGCCCACGTACACCCGGCCCTGCCCGTCGCAGTCCACGGAGGTGGCGTTCTTGAATTGGCCGGGGTCCGAGCCGAACCCGCTGGCGAATCCGCCCTGAATCTCGATCTTCCCGGCGAATACCTTGGCGTCCTCCTTGCCGTCCAGCGGCATTCGCGCCACGCCGTGCATGGTGTCGAAGTTGTAGGGATACCGGTACGCGAAGCCGGCCAGGTACGCCCATTTTCCGTCCGGCGAGACCGCGACGCTGCTGGGGGCCGCGTCGAAATCCACCGGGCCGAGCATGGTGGACATCCGCTTGATGGCGAAACTGCTCTTGCCGCCCAGCAATTCACGGCCGCCCGAAGATCCGTCCGTGCCCAGCCGGTTCATCTTGGCGCCGGCGAGCACAAGATCCTTGCCGTGCAGCCCGATGCCGACCGCCGCCCGGCCATGCCGGCCCATCTGGTCGTCGTAG
>JAQTVL010000231.1 GCA_028706835.1 Phycisphaerae bacterium
CCGTGACCTTCGCGCCGGTCGGCGTCAGGCCGCCGGTCCTGGCGTCGATGCGGAATACGACGATCGAGTCGGAATCCTGGTTCGCCGCCAGGAGCCAGTTCCCAGCCGGGTCGATGCCAAAGTTGCGCGGCGTCTTGCCGAGCGTTGATTGGTGGCTGATGGGCGTGAGCTTGCCGGTCTTCTCGTCGATGGCGAAAACGGCGATGCTGCCGTGGCCTCGGTTCGAGCCGTAGAGGAACCTGCCCGACGGATGCACCGCGACCTCGGCGGTCGAGGTCTCCTCAGCAACCGCCGGCACCCCGGCTGGCAGCGTCGAAACCGTCTGCACTTCGGTGAGCACGCCGCGGGCGGAGTCGTAGGCGAAGGCTGTCACCGTCGAGCCCAACTCGTTGATGACGTAGGCGAATCGGCCTGTCGGGTGGAACGCGAAGTGCCTGGGCCCAGTCCCGGGCGCGACGGCGACGGCGGCCGGATCGTTGGGGACGAGCTTGCCCCGGGCGGCGTCGAACCGATACACGAAGACCTTGTCCAGCCCCAGGTCAGCCACGAAGGCGAACCGACCGGCGGCGTCCAGGTTGACCGAGTGCGCGTGCGGCGACTTCTGATACTTCGGGCGGTGGCCGACGCCCGTGTGCTGAGCGATGTCCGAGGGCGGCGCCAGCCGGCCGTCGGCGCCGATGGGGCACACAGCCACGCTGCCGCTGGAATAGTTGGCGACCAGCAGGTTCTTGCCGGCGTGATCCACGATCAGATGGCAGGGCCCGACGCCGCCGGACGGCTGCTGGTTGAGCAGCGTCAGCTTCCCGGACGTGCGGTCCATCGCAAACGCGCTGACCGACCCGCTCTTTCGCCCTTCAAAATCGGCGATCTCGCCCACCGCGTAGAGGAAGCGGGAAAGGGGACTGGCTCCATTGCCGGCTGTTTTGGCAAGGGTGCCTGTCCCCTTTCCGGTGGATGTCGCCAGGAACGACGGGTTGGCTGTTTCCGCAGCCACTTCGGGCGGTGTCAACTGGCCGGTCGCCGGGTCCAGCCAAAGGCAGTAGATGCCCTTGCTCGTGGTCTTGGTGTACGTTCCGACATAGACTCGAATCCTCTTGGCCCCGTCGGCGGCAGCAGGTCCCCTGCCAGGTCCCGGGTTGCTGTGGGCGCAGGCGCCGCAGAAGATCGGCAGAATAGCCAACGCCACCACGCCGGCTGGCACTACCCACGTGGGCAGACATTCCATGTTGACCATGAGTCGTCTCCTACGGCAGTGAAGGGCATCGGCGGACGGCGGCGGTCATGTTCCCGTGGCCGGCGCATTCCTGACCGGCGCTTCGAGCCCCAGGGCCACCATCGCCGCCGGCAGTTCGGGCTTGCGGCTGGATGCCCGCCGACGGAAGGGCGTACAGAGAAAGCCAATCAGGCCTTTCAGCCCCATTCCCCGGCTGAGGGAGCGCAGAAGCCCGAGGGTTCGGATCGGGCGCCCAAAGAGTCGCCGCACGAACAGCATGGCATAGCCTTTGGTCCTCAATTGGTTCAGCTCGGCGCCCGGCAGGGTAGTCGGGTCGATGTCGGAGCACTTGAACCATTTGTGCCAGTCGCGTTCGTCGTCGATGATTCCGCGCTCGATGTACTCCCGCCACAGCGGCGTGCCCCGGTAGACGCACAGGCGATTGAAGCCGAACGTGTCGATCGGCAGGCGAGCGGCAAAACGGAAGCTCGCCCGGACGTCCTGCGCGGTTTCGTCCGGGCTGCCGATGATGAAGAATCCATGTACGCGGCGGATGCCGTGACGCTTCGCCTCGCGCACCGCGTGCTCGACTTGGGCGAGCGTCTGGTGCTTGTGAAGCCGGTCCAGCGTCGTTTGCGACCCAGACTCCACGCCGAACGCGATCATCTCGCAGCCGGCCTTCTTCATCGCGGGGAACTGGTCTACCGCGGCTGAGTCCACGCGCCCCTGGCAGCCCCAGCGGAGGTTCAGCTTGCGCTCGATGATGCCGTCGCAGATGGCGGTGATGCGCTTTCGGTTCATCAGGAACTGGTCGTCGGTCAGCGTGATGGCCCGATACCCCAGGTCGTGCAGATGCTGCATCTCGCCGAGGACGTGCTCAGCCGACCGGCAGCGCCACTTGCGTTCCGACAGCATCGGGATGTCGCAGCAGACACAGGCGTGCGGGCAGCCCCGCGAGGTCTGCATGGTGCAGAACTTGTCCAGCGACAGCGGCGCCGGCAGGTCCAGCGGCAGCGACTCGATGTAGTCGATCGGGAGGCTCTCGCGATCCGGGTAGGGATACTGATCCAGATCCTCGATGAGCGGGCGAGGCGTGTTGCGGACGATTGTCTTGCCGTCACGCCAGACCAGCCCGGCCACCGCGCCGGGGTTGTCCAGGTTGGCCAGGTAGTCGGGCAAAAGCTCTTCGCCTTCGCCCGTGCCCGCGCAGTCGATGTCAGGGCAATCCGTCAGGATGCGATCCGCGCTCGTCGTGGCGAACGGCCCGCCCACGATGATGCGAATGCCCGGCAACTCCGCCTTCAGCCGCCCCGCCAGGGCCTTGGCCACCGGATAGGTCGTTGTCGAGATGAAGGACAGCCCGATCACGCCCGGGTGCTCCAGTCTCGCCGCCTCGATGATCTGCTCCGCCTTCATCTGGGGATGGCAGGTGTCGAACATCCGCACCTGGTGGCCGCGCTGCCGCAGGATGGGGGCCAGCGTCTGGATGCCCAGCGGGGGAAACGCCAGAGCCTTGACACGCCCGTTGTCGGGCATCGACCGGCTCAATCGCTCGGGCAACGGCCGCCAGTAGTCCTCATCGCCGACATAGACCAGGAATACGTGCATGACGCTCCTTGCTCGGGGAACCGGCCTGCAACGGCAAATAATACAAAACCACAGCCGCGTTCTCTTTCTCGCTCCCTGGCGGGAAAGTCGAGCGGCTTGCCGGTGAATGTGATTCTCGGCGAATAGTTTACCCGCCGGCGATTAGGAGTCCGTGAAGATTTCAGCGAATTCCCAGGCAATCTCAAGGCCGCAATTACGGCAGCGGCAGCACCCGGACCTCGATCGCCGGCTCGTCCGCCATGAGCTTCTTCACCTCGGCCGGGTCCGATTTGCCCTGGTGATACGGGTAGAGAACCTTTGGCTTAGACCCCCGTGCCGCCTCGGCGGTTTCCCTCGCCAGAAACGGGGAGCCGGAAACGGGGACATTCGTCTTCTGTGGTTCTCATCCCGAGAAGTTGGTTACGGAGCATCAATCATTCGCGGGGACGAACAAGGCATTGTCCGTCCGCTCAGCCTGAAAGGCTGAAATATGTCAGCCCAGAGCAGAGCGAGCGAAGCGAGCGCCGCCCTGGGCAATCCTTGTCAAACCAAAATCAGGAATGTCCCCGGGGATGAAATCGCCGGCGTCCAGCGCCGCCCAGCAGGTCTCGCCGGCCTCGACGTGCCGTGCGTCGAAACAACGGCGCCGGTTCCGTGTTTGTCCCTCAAGGTGCCGGAGCACATTACTCTTGGAGGTTCAGCCATCTTGCGAAGCGTGCTCCTGGGTCTGGGCGTCAGCGTGTCGGCCCTGACTGCGGCGGCGGTGGCGGCGGACATCACGGAGCTGACGGTGGCCGAGCAGGTCGGCGCCGCCCGGTCCAACGGACAGGAAACGCCGACTCTCGCGGCGACGGGGCGGACAGCCCGATCAAGACGCCGGCGATTCCGCTCGGCTGGCCGGGGGCGGTAGGCGCCAGCGGCAAGGCGGTCTTACGTCGCTGATGTGCTGAACCGGCGAATCGTCCGGCTGGCCAAGACGTACGCCGCAGAGCAGACGTGCGACGTGAAGTGAGCGACCGTCCGACCTCCCGGGAGAATAGGTGTCCCGCGATCTGGAGACAGAAACACATGAGAACGAACTCGTTCGGACTGGTCGGGCTGTTGGCAGTGACGGTTGGATGCCAGTTGTTCGCGGCGGACATCGACCTGACGGTCAGGCGGCAGGAGGTGTTCGAGTTCGCGGAGGAGCCCCGGGCGACCCGTGACGGCGACAAGGTCACCATCACCTTCACCAGCAAGGCCTTCTGCGACGCCACCGTGGCGATCGAGGAGGCCAACCCGCCGGCGGGCGCTGCGCCGAAGATACTGCGTCACTTGGCCAGCGGCGTGCTTGGCAAGAACGCCCCGCAGCCGTTCCAGAAGGACTCGCTAAGGCAGTCGATCGTCTGGGACGGAAAGGACGAGATCGGCCGGCTAGTCGACGCCAAGGAACGCCTGACCGTCCGCGTCTCGCTGGGCCTGAAGGCCCAGATGGAGCGGACGCTGTTCTGGTCCGGCCACAAACTGGTTTCCGGTTATCGCCAGACGTCGGTTCTCATGGCCGCCGCCCCGGAGGGCGTCTACGTGCTGTTCAAGGGCCTGGGCGACCAGGTGCGGTTGTTCGACCACAACGGGAACTACATCCGCACGGTCTATCCGTTCCCATCGGACAAGTTGGACAAGGTGAAAGGCCTGGCTTGGCGGGAGTATCCGCCGGACAACACCAGGTTCCCTTCAAAGCTGGCCACCCACGATCAAGACACGCTGCTGCCCGCGAGGAACATTGAGGCGATCATCGCCCGCGGTGATCGGCTCTGGCTCGTCGGATCAAAGGTGGTGTGTGTCGGCACAGACGGGTCCAGCGGCGGCACGGCACTGGAGGGGCCGGCAGTTGATTACCCCTACCCGAACAACCCGAAGGTGCCGCCGTTCCAGCCGCACAGCGCGGCCCTCAGCCCGGACGGCAAGTCGCTGTATCTAGCCTGCTACAACAGCCTGTCCGGCCAGGGCAACGGCGGCGTTGCCCGTGAGTGGTATCACGGCGTCAACGTTGCCTCGCTCGAAGGCGGAGGCAAGATGGCGGCCTTCGCAGGCGTCATGAGCGGCAAGGATGCCAAGGGAGCCGACGGCGCACACTTCAAAGGGCCGTGTTCGGTCGCCTGTGACGCCAAGGGGCGGGTCTACGTCGCGGACCACTGGAACGACCGGATCCAGGTCTTCGAGGCGGACGGCAAGTTCTTTAAGACCATCCCGATCAGCCGTCCGGCGCGCCTTGTCATTGAACCGAAGACAGGCGACCTGTACGTGTTCTGCTGGAATGTCGTTGCTACCTGGGACAAAGACCTGCCTTGCGCCGGCTGCTACGTCGGCGCCGAGGCGCCGTGGGTGAAGCCCCGGCTCGTTCACCTCGGGCGGGTCGACGCTCCGGAGGTCAAGGAGAGTTGGGACCTGGCCGACGTTAAAGGTTCCGACTACTCCCTGCTCAGTACCGGCTGGGACGCCGTAGCGGAGATCGACTTTCAGACCGATCCAATGACCGTCTGGCTGGTGGTGGCTCACAATATCGCCGAGCTGCCCCAACTGCGGTCCAATATCCGCATGTATCAGCCGGAGAACCACAGGCTTGTCCTCAAGCGACGATTCGCGGAGGACGCCGGCACGGCGCTGGCCCAGGCCCGACCGGCTCGCTTCGGGCGGGAACGGCTGTACGTGAACCCGGCCACCGGGCTGCTTTACCGGACGCAGTTCACGTGGGACATGCCGGTCGATACCAAGTCGTCGTACGAGGCGGTTCGGATCGACCCGTCCACCGGCCATTCCAGGGCGGAGACGCTGCCAACCAACCAGGAAGACATGGGCTTCGACTACGAGGGGCGGGCTTATCTGCGCACCTACGATGCCATCGTGCGGTTCGATCCAGCCACCTGGCGTGAGATTCCCTACGACTACGGCACAGAGCGGCCGGTCTTTCACGACGATGGCGGGCCCAAGCAGTTCAAGTCGACTTCGGCGGTGGTTCTGCCGGGCGGCATGGGCGGCATGTTCCACCTCGGCGGATTCGGTGTCAACGCCCAGGGCAACGTAGCCGTAAGTTGCGTAAACCCCAACGATCCGACCCAGGCAGACCGCCTGCGGGAGAAGAACGTCCATTCGGCCCGGATCGGCAAGCCTTATTTGCCACGCATCCACGTCGGTCGCAATCGCGGGTTCGAGACCCATCTGTTCGACACCCACGGCAAGCTCATCAAAGACGACGTGGCCCCCGGCATCGGGCAGAGCAACATGGTTCAAATCGATCGCGATAACAACATATACCTTCTGGCGTCCAGCACGCCGTACCTGGACGGCACGCCTTTTCTCAACGGGCGGGGCTGCACTCTTATCAAGTTCAAACCGGGGCAGATGAAGGTGCTGTCGGCCGGCAGTGACGCTACCGCGGGCGGCACGCCGCTACCGCTGGACGAGGGCGCCCGACCCAAGCGGAGGCCGGACATGACCCGCCCGGTGTCCTGGGTGGAGGGGGCGGACTGGCTGTTCGGCCCGGTCGGCGCCGACGGGCAGTATGGCAGCGGCGGCAAGTGCTCCTGCTACGTCAACGGGCGGTTCGCGCTGGACTATTTTGGGCGATCCTTCGCCCCGGAGGTCGATCGCTTCCGCGTGGTTGTACTGGATAGCGGCGGCAACGTAATGATGAGGATCGGCAAGTACGGCAATGTCGAGGACGGCGTGCCGCTCATCAAGCCGGACCCGGCGCTGGTTGACAAGCAGGGCGGCCAGCCACTCTCGCCCCGCTCCATTGGCGGCGACGAGGTGGCGATCATGCACTGCATGAACCTGGCGGTCCATAGCGACCGCCGGCTGTTCCTGGCCGACATCGGCAACCAGTGCATCCGCAGCGTGAAGTTGGGCTACCACGCGACGGAGACGGTTTCGCTGGCCGCGAAATGATCCCTGCAATCGCTCCGCCGACTCGCGGTTTACACGCCTCGGGCCGGCGCCGGCGGGCAGGGCCGTGCATCGAAACAACGGCGCCGGTTCCGTGTTTGTCCCTCAAGGTACCCGAGCAAATCACTTTTGGAGACTCAGCCATGTTGCGAAGCGTGATCCTGGGCCTGGGCGTCTGCGTGTCAGCCCTGGCTGCGGCGGCGGTGGCGGCGGACATTACGGAACTGACGGTGGCTGAGCAGGTCGGCGCCGCCCGGTCCAACGAGCCGATCCGCATGGGCGTGCCGCTGGCGAAGGGAGTCGCCAAGGATGTCAGCGAACTGGG
>JAQTVL010000232.1 GCA_028706835.1 Phycisphaerae bacterium
CGCGGACGGCAAGACCCACTGCCCGACGCGCCCGGATCGAATCGCCATGGAGCCCTCGCTTCCCTGCCCGTTCGAGGTGCGGTGTCTGATTCACTGTAAATTGTTGACCGGGTAAAGTCAACGCCGCCGTTCGACACGCCGCCGTTCGACGGCGTCTTCGATGGAACTCACGGCGGCGTGACCATGGCCGATCTCCGGCCGTCGGCGGGCTTCGCGCCCCCCGGCGATTCCAGGCGGTTCCGCAGGACGCTGAATCGCCCCGCGACCAGGCCGAGGAATACCCACCCGACCAGCACCGCCCCCAGCCAGACCCATGGAGCATCCAATGACATGATGCACAAGTTCCTTGTAAACCAGCCCCGCTGGTTTATTATCAGCAATCGCGGCCTGGGACTTTAGATCGTCCGGGCGGCACGGCTGGCCTGTGACTGGCCACCGACTACTTCTTTTCCCGGGAGCGAAGATGTCAGGCACCAACGAAACGATCGGCGGCGGCGGGTTCCATCATGTCGCGGTGCGGACGGCCGATTTCGACGCGACCGTCGGCTTCTACACACAGGCGCTGGGCTTCCGCCCCACGCTCGCCTGGGGCGCGCCCGGCAAACGGGCGATCATGCTCGACACCGGCGACGGCAGTTGCCTGGAGGTGTTCGAGAACGCCGGCCAGAAGCCAGCCGCCGACGACGCCGCGATCATCCACTTCGCCCTGCGAACCCGCGACGCCAAGGCCGCCATTGAGCGGGCCCGGCGGGCGGGCTACGCGGTGACGATGGAGCCGACGGACCTGGACATCCCATCCTCGCCCAAGCCGACGCCGGTCCGCATCGCCTTCTGCAAGGGCCCCGACGGCGTGCTGGTCGAGTTCTTCCAGTCGCGATGAGGTGTGGCTTCTTTCCCCGAAGATTCCGTCCACCACCCCACTCATGAGGCGCCGTCCATCGGGCTGACGCAGACTTGGCGTCGAAAGAGCCTTCGACCGCGTCGTCAACCGACCCCAAGCTAACGTGGGCTCGTTCGCAAGCGATCGCTGGAAATAGTACGCGACCCCTTTTCCTGTCTTCAGGCCGAGGCCTGGTGGGTCCGCTTACGCAGCAGGCCGCCGCCGGTCATGCACAGCCCGCCGAGGATCAGGAAGCCCAGCGTCGCCGGCTCCGGTACCACCGCGAAGTCGCTGGCGTGATCGAGAACCACCCACGCCGTGTGGCTGGCCGTGTCCACGCCCCAGTCGCCCACCATCACGTCGCCCGTCGGATACGGCTCCACGCCCTTGAACTGGCCGAGCACCCCCGCATTCTCCCACGTCGTGCCGTTGAGATACGCAACGTAGATTCTCTTGTTCGCCGCCAGCGTCGCCTCGCCCGCCGGCCCGCCGATCAGCGGATCGTTCGGGTCGTAGCCCATCTCAAGCATGTAGGTCTCGCCGACCAGCTTGTTCACATCCAGCGTCAGCCGAAGCACGTCGCTGACGATCAGGCTCGTCGCATACTCGTCCGCCGTATGCTCACGCCAGTTCATGCCCACCTGCTGGCTGGCGTTCGCCTTGCCGGCCAGCAGTTCCGCATGGTTCGTCGAATTCACCGTCGACGACAGGCCCGCCAGCGGGTTGTCGTAGACCACGTCCGCCACCAGCGTGTTGCCGTCCACAAAATACGGTAGCGCCGGGGCCGCCGCCGCAGGCGCCGCCACCGCCGCCCCTACCGCCGCCGCCGAATACGACACGCTGATGTCCCCGTGGCTGTAGGCCCCGCCGGCCAACGCCTCGCCCGTCGGCGTGAACGTGTGGAACACGCCGCCCCCCGACACCGCCGCCGAATTCCCCGACACCTCAAGGAACTGGTGCGCCGCGGCGCTGCCGTTGAACACATACCCGTCCACCGTCACGTCCTCCGTGACGGCCCCGTCCCCGGAGCTCGAACCCAGCGTGATCGCCGCCGCGATGTTCTCCAGCCGGGCACCGGCCAGGTAGCGGCCGTTGCTGTTGTGGCCCGGCAGAACCACCAAGCCGGAGTCCACGGTGAGCGACCGGCTGGCCACCACCGCCAGGTGGCCCGTCGCGGTTCGGGCGGTCGTCCCGTCGCTGACCTGAAGGCTATACGCCTGCACCCCCGGCGTCGAGCCCGACAGCACGTTCGCCGTATACGCCGTGCTCGCCCCCGACCCCACCGTAAACATCGCCGACGGCACGACATCCTGAACCGTCAGCACGCCCCCGCTCTGACCGAACGACGTCACCACGTAGGCCGCCGTCCCCGCCGTGTTGCCCACGCTCCCGGAAATCCCCACCGTCGCATCCGCCCGCGACCGCAGGTTGTCCGCCGTGCCGATCGTCAGCGTCGGCGACGGGGCCCCGCCCGCCACGTAGGTCAGCGCCAGAGGGTTCCACGTCACCAGGCCCGCGGACGTCGTCCCATACTTGCTGGAGTTGTCATATTTCCAGGTCAGGCCCGCCGACGCCGGGCTGGCGAAACCGTTGATCGTCGTCGTCCCGGTTCCCGAGGCGATCAAGTGACCGACCGTGTACGTGAACGTCAACAGCGTCCGTTCCGTCCCCGCCAACCCGCCCGACGCCGACGTCCGAACATAGAAGTAGTTGCCCACCGTCGGGTCCACCGGCGCATCGGCATTGCTGCCCATGTCGCCCGCCCACGTGTCGCTGTTCAGGTCCACGTTGGAGTACCCCGCCGTCCACGTGTCGAAACCCGCCCCCTTCGCCGCCCCGCTCATCGTCCCGCGAATCGCCGACAACGTCGTCCCGCCGCCCGATTCCGCCGCGGAATAACTCGTGCACGCCTGAGTAAACGTGTCATCACTGCTCGTCTGACCGTTCGCCCCAGTCGCCTTCACCGTCACCTTGATGTTCAACGGATCGTTCACGTGAAGCGTCTCCGGGGTATACGTCATCGACTTCGCCCAGTTGCCCGTCCCGTTCTCCACGTAGATCGTGAAGATCAGGCCCGCCTGCGCGGGGCTCGACGACAGACCCGCCACCCACGCCAACGCCGTCACGACCATCGCCGCCGTCGAGTGATACCGCGACTTCATGCCTGCTCCTTGTCCTTGATGAGATGACCGAACACACGGGCGCCACCCCTTCCGACGCCGACGAATCGCACGGCCCGCAAAGCCCGCAACACCCATCGCCAGCAATGCCAGCGTCGCCGGCTCCGGAACCGACTGAACCTCCAACACGCCCGACTGGCCCCCGAACAGAGACCCGCCCGTCAGCGGAGGAGAATCCAGCGGAAGAATGACCCCGTTCGCATACGCGTCAAACGTGATGTCGATCAGGAAGTAATCCGACCCCGTCAACTGGCCGTCGTTGTTGAAGTCGCCCCACATCCACCCCACCATTGTCGGGTCCACGCTCGGATCGCTCGGGCTCTTCAACCGGCCGTTCTCGTCGTGCCAGTTGTCCCACGCGATGTCGATGAAGAAGTAATCCTCCCTCGTCACCTTCCCGTCCAGGTTCGCGTCGCCCGCATACGTATACCGCACCAGCGTCGTGTCCAGGTTGCCGCCCAGCGCGTAGTCCCCGAACGTCGTCCGGCCGAACAGAACGCCCCAGTCATTGAGCGCCTGCAAGTCCGCGCTGCCGATCCCGTAGGTGAACACGTCCGCCGCCGCCGCCGTGCTCTTGATCCCCGGACGGTCATACACCGGCAAGCCGCCGCCCGACGAACTGTGCGCCGCATAGTTGATCGCCGCCCGTACCGCCGGAAGGCTGCTCGAGTGATCCACCACCAGGAAACCGTCGTTGATGTCCAGCGTCGTCACCGGGTTGCCCCCGCTGCTGGCTAGGCTCAGGCTGCCCGTCACCAGCGTGTTGCGGACCCCGGCCGACAGCGTCACCCGGCCCGTGTCCGTCGGACCGCTGCCGATCGTCACCGACGCCAGCGTCTGGCTCACCCCGAAATACGCCTGGGCGTCGTTGTTCACGCTCACCGACACGCTGCCCGGAACGCTCCCGTTCACATTCAATCGGCCCGCGTTCACATTGATCGCCGCGCTGCTCACGTCCGTCAGCGTCATCGGGCCGCTCAGCGTCAACTCGCCCGAGCCTTCCTTCGCCAATATCCCCGACGCCAACACCACCGGGGCGCTGATCTCGTGCACACCCGCGCCGCTCGCCGTCAGCGTCACCGTGCCCGTGTCGCTCTTGAGCACCAGCTTGACCGTCCCCGGGTTGCTGCTGCGGATCGTATACCCGGAATCGCCGCTGAACGTCACTGCCTTCAGGCCCGTCGGGGCCTGGTTCAGGCTCACCGCGTGAACCGAACTGTCCACGTTGAACGTCGCAGAGTCCACGTTCCCAGCGCCGCCAAGACCCGGAGCCAGACCCGCCCCGCCGCCCCAGTGGCCGTTTACGTTCCACTCCGGGTTCACCGGCGACGTCCACACCCCGTCGATCACCGAAGGAACCTGCGGAGCCCAGTGCAATACCAGGTTCCCGCCGCTCGGAGACACCGTGAAGTCGCCCTCCGTCGCGCTCCAGACGCTGTTGTTCACCGTCGGCGACGTCGTGATGCTCGCCGCCCCGCCCGTCGCGCTCGCGATCGTCCAGTCGTGCGAACTGTTCCAGAACGCATCCGCGCTCGGCTGAACCGAACTGCCCGACAACGCCAACGACGAGCCCGACCCGAACGTCAGGCGCCCCGCAGATCCGCTCACCAGCAACTGACTCCAGTTCGTGCCCGCCACCCCGCCCAGACCGGTGTCCGTCAGGCTCGACAGCAGCCACTCATACGTCCCCGTCACCGTCGTCGCGCCGTCCAGCGTCAGCGTCCCGGGGCTGTTCCCGGGCGCCACCGTCCCGGCCAGAATGCCCCCGGTGATCGTCCCCGTGCCCCGGATCGTATTGCTCAGCGTCACCGTACCCGCATCCAGAATCCCGGACCCGCCCACCGTCACCTCGCTGCGGCCCAACGCCGAATTCGAGCCCGCCACCACCGCCCCCCCGTCGATCGCCGTCGGACCCGTGTAGTCGCTCGCCGAACCGATCAGCGTCAGCACGCCCTCGCCCGTCTTGGTCAGACCCAACGCCCCCGCCCCGCCGTTGGTCAACCGGCCCGAGAACGTGTGATCGTCGCCCAACGCCACGTTCAGCGTCAGCGTCGATGCCGTCCCGGCTGACCCGTTCATCGCCGTCCCGTCGCCATACAGACCCGTCAACGTCGGGCTGTAGCCCGACAGTTTCAACGTCGAGCCCGTCGCCATCTTCACAGGGATACGATCCACGCCCAACGCCGTCGCGCTGCCCATCGCCAATGTCCCGGCCTGAACATACATCGAGCCGGACAGCACCGTCCCGCTGTTGTCGCCGCTGAGGACCAGTGTGCCGGGGCCGAACTTCGTCACGCCCGCCGCCGTCACCGTGCCCGACAGCGTCGCCGTCCGGGCGTCGGCCACGAACACCGGCAACTCCTTGTTGCCGTTGGTCCCCGACTTGGTGTTCGGGCCGATCGTCACGTTGCCGTTGATCAGCAGCCCGCCCAGCTTGGTCGTGTCCGTGTCCGCGCTCAGCGTCAACGTCGCAGTCCCCGTGATGTTCGAGGAGGTCCGCAACGCCCAAATCGACAGATCCGAACCGAGGTTCTCAGCCGCCGCGAGATTCACCTTCTTGGTCCCAGTCCCGCCCACGAGGGTGGCCTGGTCGAACGCAGCCTGCGTGACCGTGTTGCCGGCGTAAGTCGTAAAGTTCGCAATCGTGTTATCGTGCTGGAACCCGGTCATGACGTAATAGCCCGGCAGCATGCCGTTGAACACCGGACTGGTCGTGTCCCACGCCGTCGACCGAATCCCGTTATTGCTGCCAATGTAGGAGAAGTAGTTGCCATCGGTGTAGGAACCCTGGAAGATCATCGTGCCGCGACTCGACCGGGTGATGTTCGCAAAGGTCAACCACGACCAGGCGCCGATCTGGCCGGTCACGGTCGCTATGGTGTTGCCGCCGGAGAAGGTCAGCGCGGCATAACTGGCACTGTAACCAGAGCCGCCTTCATTCACGCCGATGCTGCAGTTGCCCGTCAGGGCGAACGTGTTGGTCGACGCCCCGAGCGGTGTCGAGGCGGCGCCCGTCATGGTGCCGTACAGCATGCCGCCGTTGACGATCACGCCGCCGGAGAAGGTGTGCGGGCCGGCCGCGTCGGTATAGATGTCCATCCGGCCAGACCCGTTCTTCGTCAGGCCGCCCGTGCCGGTCACCGTCACGTAGTGGTAGTCATAGTAGCCGGAATAGCCGACAGCCAGGTCGATGCCCGCCAGTCCGTCCGCCACGTCGAAGACGCGCCGCGCACTGCCTAAGTCGAGGATCATTCGCTCCCCGGAGGTGACAGGCCCAATGCTCGCCTGGACCTGCCCGTTGTACGTTACGTTCCCGCCGAGGGCCAATGTCGGCGTCGTGCTCAGAACGCGATTGGTAATAAGCCCGCCGGCCATCGTCAGCGAACCGATGCTGGCGTTCAGGCCGTTCATATTCAGCTCGCCACCGTTGACGACGACGTTGTTCGCCGAGGACAACGCGCTGGCGTTGCCCAAGGTGACCGTGCCGGCGTTGACAGTAAACGGGCCGGTCAGGGTCGCCGAGTTGTCCGCACTGAGGGTCATCGCGCCGGCGCCGGACTTGGTCAGGCCGTTGGCCGTGATCGCATCGGAGAACGTGGCCGTGCCGGCCGACACGTGAACGATGCCCTCGGTGGCGGCGCCGCCGAGGACGCCGAACGTGATCGCCGGGGTGAATGTCGCGTTATTCGTCACGATCAGGCCGCCGCTGCCGATGCCAAGCGGGGTGCTGCCGGTGACGCTGGCACTGGTCTTGAGGGCATAGATCTGGCCGATACCGGTGTTGTCGCCGCCGGCGGTGCCCAGGATGCCGGCCGACCCGCAGGTGCCCCACGCCGTGACATAGGTGACCGGACGGAAGCCGGTGGCGGCCGTGTAGTCGATGAAATCGTTCGAGGCCGCCAGGATCGACGGAGAAACCATGCCGTAGGTGGCGATCGAGTCAGTCCAGTTGGCGACCTTCAGCACGTCGATGTTGGCCCCGCT
>JAQTVL010000233.1 GCA_028706835.1 Phycisphaerae bacterium
CGAAACGATCCTGCTCGTCGGGCTGCGACGCGGCGGCCACGCTCGAAAAGGCGCTGTCGGACCCGCAGCCGGACACGCCCGGGAAGAACGGCCCGCACACGCAGCCGAAGGGCACGTTCGTCTGGAGCATGTAGAGCTGCCCGTTGCCCATGGCCAGGCCGATCCGGCAGGCCCCGCGGGCCCCGCGGTTGTCAAATACCTTGCCCGTCTCCCAGTCCATGAAACTGCACGGCCGCTTGCCGACAGCGTAGCGATCGGTGACCAGCAGCGGATGACAGCCCGCGCCGCCGACCCCCGACGGCAACGTCCTGACGACCGAGCCGTCGGAGGCGCTCAGGCACTTCCACACAGATGCGCCCTTCTCGGTCCAGTCGTTCAACCAGACCTGGCCGCCGAAGAAGAACGGCTGATCGGTGAGCGGCTGAAGATTCTTGGGCTTGGCTGGGGACGCGAATTTCCAGAGGAGCGAGCCGTCCTTCGCGGCGAACGCGGCGAACTCGCGCGTCTCGCCGTTCGGCCGCCGGCACATCAGCAGGTCAGCCTGCACGAACGCCAAGCACGCGCCGGCGCCGAACTTTTCCTTCGTGTCGACCTTCCAGTCGATGTTGCCCGTCTCGATATCCACCGCCCGCAACTCGTCCTTTTGCAGGAAGTAGACTCGCTTGCCCTCCGCCACCGGAGGCTGGCCGTCCGGGCGATCGAGCCGCACTTTCGTGGACCACTTGCTTGTGCCGGTGGCCAGATCGAAGCACGTGATGGCCGACTGGTCTTGCACGACCATGCGATCGCCGATCACCAGCCAGGCCCATGCGGAACCGGGCAGGTCGCGGACCAGTTGCCCGTTCGCGGCGTCGATGACCTCGATCTTCCGCGGCGTGGAGGCGTAGACGCGGTCGCCCACGGCGATCAGCCGGGTGTAGCTGGCGCCGTAGTACTGGTCCGCCAGCGTGCGGGACCAGGCCACCAGCCCGGTGAAGCCGTCGCGGGCGATGATCTGCCGGTTGCCGATCAGGTAGAAGTTCCGCCCGCCGGCGGAGACCATCTGCCCGACGGCGCCGAAAATGGGGCCGCCGCCGCGCACGCTCGGCTGAATCGGGCCGGTATACCAGCGAACGGTATCGGGCGGGCCGACGAGCTGGTCGCGCGACACCGCGTTGCCGTCCGGGCCGTGGGCGACGTGGGTCCAGTTGTCCATGCCGGCGGGGCGGGCCTTGCGGACCACCACCCACGCCCTGCCCTTGACAACCTGCGCGACAGTCCCGATACCGGCCTTGGCGAACGCCGCCTCGATCGCGCCGGCGTTGCCGGCCTCCACCCCGAGGCACGCGACCCCGCCCGGCGCCAGCACCCGCCCGATCTCCGCAACGGGCAGCCCGCGCTTCAGCAGCGAGGCGATGTCCTCAGCCGCCAGCAGCGTCACGCCGTCGTTCACGCACGGGATGCCCTTGAGCGCGTTGTAGTCCGCCGTCGCCAGCCCGGCCAGGCCGTCAGCCGCCAGCGATTGCCGGGCGGCGTCAACCCGCTCGCGATTGCTGGAGATCCCGTAGGCCAGGAACTTGCCCGACCCCGCCAGCCGCTTCATCATGGCTGGGGAGGAGAAATCGAGCTGCACGAACAGCCCGCCCGTCACCGACGACGCCGCAAGCACCTCATCGGCGATTTCCGCGGGTTCAGCCGCCCTCGCCGCTACAGCGGTCAGCAGGACAGCAACGGCGGCACAAAGCACGTTTCGCATCGGCAATCCTCTCGTCAGCCCGACGGTCACGATCCCGAATCGTTTCGGCCGAGCCGCGCCCGAATTATGGAGCCTGTATTGTAGCGAGATCAGCAGGAGGGAGTCAGGGGGCGATATGTTAAGACGGACGCCAGACTGTCACCCTGATTTGAACCGCGCCGAATTCCGCGACGACCGGGCGGACGCTGGAGGAGATCACCAAGGGGAACTGGAGGTGAGCGGGTCGACTTCAACGCAAAGCCCAGGGATTGCGGTCCCTGGGCTCTGATAAGATTAACCGTCTTAGACACTTCACGCCGTCGCGGCGTGCGCCACCGCCGATTCGACCCCAGACGACACGCCGACGCCAGCGCCGGTCGGCGGGCGATACTTCACCACCCTGGCCGGCTGGCCCACGCATGTCGTGTACGGCGGCACGTCGCGCAGCACCACGCTGCCCGCGCCGACCACCGCCGCCTGGCCGATCGTCAGGCCCTGGATCACTACCGCGCCGATGCCGACGAACGCAACCGGCCCGACCGTCACGTGCCCCGCCAGCCGAACGCCGGGGCAGATATGGGCCGCCTGCCCGACCGAGCACTCGTGCTCGACGATGCAGCCGGTGTTCAGGATGGCCGAGTCGGAAACCGACGCGTGGGCGCAAACCATCGCGCCCGCCGCGATGACCACATTGCTGCCGATGGTCACGGTGTGCGCCAGCGATGCGGTCGGATGGATCGCGTTGACCAGTTCGATATTGTGGTTCGCGACGACGGACGAATAGAACTTGCGCGTGGAATTGTCGCCGATGGCGACGATCGCCCCGGCCACGCCCTTGCCGTGGAGTTCGTCCAGCATCGCCACGTCGCCGAGGACCGGCACGCCGTCAACCGATTGGCCGTGCAGGCTCTTGTTGCTGTCGAGGAACCCGCGTATGTGGTAGTGCTTGGAGGCCTGGAGGATATCCAGGACGACCCGTCCGTGCCCGCCAGCGCCGATGATGACGATATCCATGGTCCGCTCCCTGGCTGTCCGGTGCGATAATCGACTGCGCCACGGTGCGGCGATTCACCGGGCCGCCTTTACCGGACCCATTCGTTATCGGTCAATTCCGGGAGGGACCTGAAGAAAACGCCCTGATGAACGCGGTCCTCGCTGGATCGAAAAAGCCCAGGGATTGCTATCCCTGGGCTTGGGCGAACCGATCGTAACGGGTGATTCCGCGGCGTCAGTGCCTTACCGCGCCGCCCAGAGCAGCCCGCGACGCTGGATTTCCTTCGCCTCCGGCACGTCGAAGTCCTTGGCGACGTGGCCGAGCGACGAGTAGAACACGCGACCCGCCGCCCACATCCGCTTCCACACCACCGGCATGACGCACCCGTTGATCCATGGCGCGTTCGGCGAGGTGAACGTCGTCGTCGCCAGCACCTGGTTCGACGGATCGACGTGCATGTAGTACTGCTCGGAGTGCATCTTGAAGTCGCCGATCCCGCGGGTGATCGGATCGTTGTGGTCGGTGATGTTCACCGTGTAGTCGCAGATATTGTCCGGGTGCGCCACCCACTGCCCGCCGACCATCCACTGATAGTTGGTGTTGTTGCGGAACGAGTCGCCCATCCCGCCATGCCAGCCGCCCAGCCCGACGCCGCCCTTGACCGCTTCGAGCAGCCCCTTCTCCTGCTCCTTGGTGATCGTGCCCATCGTCCAGACCGGCACGATCAGGCTGAGCGCCTTCATGTAGTCGGCCTCGGTATAGACATCAAGGCTGTCGCTGACGCGGACCTCGAAGCCTGAAGCCTGGAGAATCGGGGCAAAAACGTCGACGCACTGCCTGGGCTCGTGGCCGTTCCATCCGCCCCAGACGAGTAATGCTTTCTTCATGTCCGCTCCTTGAAAAGCTTTCAGCGATCAGCTTTCAGCTCTCAGTTCTCGTCGTAGCTGAATGCTGAACGCTGATCGCTGAAAGCTGTCTTGTTCATTCATCCAGTTGCCCCGCGATCAGCCCCACCGGCAACGCGGCTGGGCGATCGCAGGTCGTCGTGATTGCCACGTGCCGGCCGGTCCGGCTGGACTCCTCGAACGCGAACATCACGTCGAGCACGTGGTTGGCCAGGTCGCCGTTGGCGCGGTGCGGCCGGCCGAACACCAGGCCATAGGCCAGGTCCGCGATTCCGATGCCGCGCCCGACTTCGGTGCTGTGGGTGTGCGGGACGGTGGCGAATTCCTTGGCCCAGGCCCGACAGAACTTCACCTCGCCGCCGAACCCGTTGGGGTCCGGGACCGACAGGCTGCCCTCGGTGCCGTGGATTTCGATCCGCGGCAGGTTCGCGTTCCACACGTCGAACGAGGTCACGATCGTGCCGATCGCGCCGCAGGCGAACTCCAGCGTGCCGGCGACGTGCGTCGGCACCTCGACCTTGATCTTCTGGCCGAACTTGCCCGCGCTGGTGATCGTCCGCTCGGGGAACGTCGTCCGCACCGAACCGCTGACGCGCTTGACGGGGCCGAGCAGGTTCACCAGCGCGGTCAGGTAGTACGGCCCCATGTCGAGCATCGGGCCGCCGCCGACCTGGTAATAGAACTCCGGATCGGGGTGCCACCGCTCGTGCCCGCGGCAGGTGAAGAACGCGGTCGCAGCCACCGGCTGGCCGATCCAGCCGTCGTCGATGAGCTTTCGGCTGGTCTGGATGCCGCCGCCGAGGAAGGTGTCGGGCGCGCAGCCGACGCGGACGCCTCGCTTCTTGGCCGCGGCCACGGTCTTTCGGCCGTCCGCGCGATTGACCGCGAGCGGCTTCTCAACGTAAACGCTCTTGCCGGCCTTGATGGCCGCCAGGTTGATTTGGGCGTGCGACAGCGGCGTGGTCAGATTGCAGATGACCTGGATGGACGGGTCAGCCAGCATCTCCTTGACGGTGAGGACCCGCGGCACGCCGAACTCCTGGGCTCGTGCCTTGGCCCGCTCCGGCATGGCATCGGCGACGGCGGCGATTTCCAGGATGCTGTAGGGCTTGGTGTTCTTGAGATACTGCGGGCTGCTGTTGCCGCAACCGATGATCCCGACCTTCACCTTCTTCATGACGCGCCCTCGAAGATGACCCCCGCGGCATTATCATCATCCGGGGGGCAGCCTGCAAGGCGCTCAGGCGGGCGCAAAGAAAAACGCAGGGCGTGAACTTGAACCAAGGATCTGTTTCGTATGATTTGCGACAGCCTTTTGATACCCCATCTTCTCTGTCGCGAATCATCTCCACTTGATCGTCGGTTCTGGTTCTTCCCTGCGTCGAAGAATACTAGGCCCGCTCGGGGAACGAGTCAACTATCTCACGCCGAACCCGCGAGCCGATCAGGCAGGTGATCTCGTAGGGAATGGTGTCCGCCAGCCTTGCCAACGCCTCGACCGAGTTCGCGTCGCCGCGCCGCTCGCTGATTACCGTGACTTCCGCGCCGGCGCGCACGCCGCCGGGCAGGTCCGTCAGGTCGAGCGTGGTGAGATCCATGCTCACCCGCCCGACCACCGGCACGTCACGCCCCGCCACCTGCATCACCGCCCGGTTGCCGAACCGCCGCAGATAGCCATCGCCGTAGCCCACCGGCGCCAGGCCGATCCGACTGGCACGCTTCGCTCGCCACGTGCAGCCGTAGCCGACCGGCGCGCCGGCGGGGATATCCTTGACCAGCATCAGCCTGGCGGTCATGCGCAGCACCGGTGCCACCGGGATCGCCCAGTCCGGCGGCGAGGCGGCGGCATCGGGCAGATAACCGTAGATCGCAATGCCCGGGCGGACGAGCGTCATCATCGGCGAGCCGAACCGAGCCAGGCCCGCGGAATTGGTCGCGTGAACGTATCGGAACCGCCGGCCGGCGGCGGCAAACTCAGCAACGAACTGCTCGAACCGCGCAAGCTGCCCGCGGGCGAAGGCTTCGTCGGCTTCGTCCGCTGTCGCCAGGTGCGTGTAGACGCCCTCCAGTTCCAGCGCCGGCTGGGCATCTATCGCCCGGACGATGGCATCCGCCCGCTCCAGTTGACAGCCGCTGCGGCCCATGCCGCTGTCGACCTTCAGGTGTACCGCCAGGCGAACGCCCAGCCGGCGCGCGAGCCGACCCGCCGGGGCGACCGCGAACTCGTCGGCGATCGTCGGGCGGATTCCGGGCACGCGGCAGATCGCTTCCAGCCGATCCGACAGGTAGCTGTCGCCCGCTGGATCGACCAGCGGCTCGCAGAGCAGGATCGGCTGGTCAAGCCCGAGCCGACGGACGGCCTCGGCCTCCTCGACCCGAGCGACACCGAACATCTCCGCGCCCGCAGCCGCCAGCGTCGTCGCGACGCCGGCCAGGCCATGACCGTAGGCATCAGCTTTGACCATCGCACAGATCGCGGCGTCCCCGGCGCGGCGGCGAATGGCGGACAGGTTGCCGATAAGGGCGGCTCGGGACACGTGGGCGACAACGGGTTCCATGCAAGCAACCTCAGCCTTTTGTTACGGGCATCGGATTGGTATAATAATCCAGATTACAGAACGTGAACAGTTGTTCGTTTTCGGAGGTCGCGACACCCCTTGACTGGTTCGATGGATCAACAACATTCCGCCGCCGGGCAACCACCGCAGCAATCATCAACGCAGGGCTCCCAGCAGCCGCAGGGCGAAGGAGGCGGTCCGCGCCGCCGTCGCCGCGGCGGACGGAGGCGAGGCCGGGGCGGAGAGGGCGGAGGCTTCGAGCGGCGCGATCGCGGGCGCCACAACGCCCCTGCGGACGAGCATTCCGCGGAAGAGGTGTTTCCGCCGATCGATGAGTCGACGCTCGTGCTGCCCGAGAGCTTCCGGGCGCTTGGGCTGGGCGACCCGCTGCTCAAGGCGATCGCCGCGATGGGCTTCGAGGAGCCCACGCCCATCCAGGAAGGCATGATCCCGCTGGCACTGGCCGGCAAGGACATCCTCGGCCAGGCGCGAACGGGCACGGGCAAGACGGCGGCGTTCGGGCTGCCGATTCTCCAGTTGGCTGACCGCGATCGGGGAACGCAGGCGTTGATCCTGACGCCGACGCGCGAGTTGGCGGTCCAGGTTCATAACGAAATCGTGCAGTTGGCCCGGTTCAGCCCGATCAAGTGCGTCGCCGTCTATGGCGGGGCGCCGATGGGCACGCAACTGCGCCGGCTGGCGCAGGGGCCGCAGATCGTCGTCGGCACGCCGGGGCGCGTGCAGGACATGATCGATCGCGGCGCACTGCAACTCGGCGAGGCCCGCTGGGCCGTCCTCGACGAAGTCGACCGCATGTTGGACATCGGCTTCCGCGACGACATC
>JAQTVL010000234.1 GCA_028706835.1 Phycisphaerae bacterium
GGTCGCTGCCGTAGGCGTTATCGCGGACGTAGTTCGCGCAATCGAGGATCATGTTCACCCCGCGTTGCACGTTGGCCGGCGAGCCCTCGGCGATCAGCCCCTTGGCGCAGAACGTGTCGCCCGCGCTGCGGATCGTGTGGCTGATGGCGAACGTCTGGCCGGCGGCATCGACCGCCTTGTAGTCGCGGTTGATGCGGAACGGGCACCGGCCGAAGTTCGCGTTCATGACGCGCGGGATGGCGTGGGTCATCGCCTCGACGAGTTGTGCAAAGCACGACTTCGCCTCGGCCCGCTCGACCGGCGACAGCCCCTCGATCGCGTCCAGCCGCGGCAGGTGCCCTGCCAGCGCCTCGCTGCCCCGGCCGAGGAACCAGCAGTAGATGACGCCGTAGGCCTCAGCCGGCAGGTCCGCACCCGTGTTCGGGTTGAACTTGGTGTCGACGAAAGGCCAGTCCGGCCGGTGCTTCCGCCGGGCCAGCAACAGTCGCACGCCGGGCGTGAACACGGCGGCATCGAGAAATCGGCGATACTCCGGCGACCGGAGGCGGTCGAAGCTGACGGCATCGAGGACGAGGGGGGCGTAGTTGCGATACTCCGTTGTCATGGCGACTCCTCAAAAGGGAACGAAAAATCGAGCGTGTGGTTTATCACCCGTCGCGCGAAAACGCAATGGGCGCCGCAGAATCCATTGATCGTTTCGCCCCCATGCGGTAATCTGCGCATCTTCGATATGAGTTCTTGACGGAGAGATCATGCTGATCACGGAACAGGCGATCGCGAAGGTTAAATTCAACGAGGCCGGGCTCGTTCCGGCCATCGTCCAGGACGCCGACAACGGGCGCGTGCTGATGATGGCGTGGATGAACGCCGACTCGCTCCGGGACACCCTGCGGACCGGCAAGACGCACTTCTACTCCCGCAGCCGGCAGAAGTACTGGATGAAAGGCGAAAGCAGCGGCCACGTGCAGGAGGTCGTCAGCGTGCAGTTCGACTGCGACGGCGACACGCTGTTGGTGCTGGCCCGCCAGACCGGGGCCGCGTGCCACGAGGGGTATCGCTCGTGCTTCTTCCGCGAACTCGACGCCGACGGCAACTGGAAGGTGAACGCCGAGCGCCTCGTCGACCCCGAGCAGGTGTACGGCAAGAAGTGAGTCTCGTTGAGCCGCGACCCGCCTGCCCTGAGCGAAGTCGAAGGGAATGGGGAGCGCGTCTCGGGACGCGAACGCAACCATGGCCGGGCAAACTCTCTGGCAGGAGCGAGAGGTCATCCGCACGGGCACGCGCGTGCTCAACGTGCTGACCTGCGCCGCGATGATGGCCGGGGTGCTGGCCATCGCGTTCGAGTTCGGCTGGTACTCGCCTCCCCTGCCCCGTCACTTCCTTCGCGCGGTCCAGTACGCCGCGGTGCTCATCTTCGTCATCGACGTGCCGGGCCGGTTTGTCAACACCAGGAATCGCCGTGAATTCCCACGCCGCCGCTGGGCGGACCTCTCGCTGCTGGCCCTGCTGATCGCGGGCCTCATCGCGCAGTGCTGCCGCCAGCCGTCCGCCGGCGCCGATTTCGCTCACAGCTATCGCCTCGTGTTCGTGCTCTACATCGCCGCCCAGACGCTGCTGCGGGCGCTTCGGCTGAACATGATCCTCGCGCACAGCCGGCTGGACCCCGCCAGGCTGATGCTGGTCACGTTCGCCGCCTGCATCCTGCTGGGGGCCGCCGCGCTGAAGATGCCCCGATCCGTGCCCATCGGCGGCGACCGCCTCAACTGGACCGACGCGGTCTTCACCAGCACCAGCGCGATGTGCGTGACAGGCCTGGCCGTCCGCGCCACCGGCAGCGACCAGACCCCGGGCCTGCCGGCGCACCTCGTCAACGAGGACCTCAACCCCGCCGGCTTCACCTTCCTCGGGCAGGTGATCATCCTGGTGCTCATCCAGCTCGGCGGGCTGGGCATCATGATCTTCGGCACGATCTTCGCCGTACTCATGGGCCAGGTACTGACCATCCGCCAGGGCCTGGTCATGCAGGACATGCTCAGCAGCGAGACGCTCGGGCAGATCGGCCGGGTGGTTAAATTCGTCTTCGGCGCGACCTTCATCATCGAGGTTGTCGGCGCGCTGCTGATGTACACCATGGTCGCGGACTTCGGCTGGTCGTTTGGCGACAAGCTGTTCTTCTCAACGTTCCACTCGATCTCCGCGTTCTGCAACGCCGGCTTTTCCCTGACGGACGATTCGTTCATCCGCTACCACGCTTACTGGCAGATTCACGGCGTGATCGCCCCGCTGATCGTGCTCGGCGGGCTTGGCTTCCCCGTGCTGCTGAACCTGACCGACTGCATCGGCCACCGCCTGCGCCGGCTGGTCCGCCCGCGGGAGTCAGCCGCTCCTCGGCCGCACCTGACGCTGCACACCCGGCTGGTGTTGTGGACGTCGGCGTTTCTGATCCTGGCGGGCATGTTCGGCCTGATGCTGATGGAGAGCACGCTGACCGAGCGGCGAAAGCCCGGGACGCACGTCGGGTCGCACACGCCCACCACCGCCTACGCCGCCCGGCTGAAGGAACTCGCCTCGCGGCCCGACCCGCACCAGTTGCGCGACGAGCCGGTGCACCTCCAGGTCGCGGACGCGTGGTTCATGAGCGTGACGGCGCGAACAGCCGGCTACAACACCGTCGACATGGACTATCGCAGCCAGTCGCTCAGCCACGGCTCGCTGTTCCTGCTGATCCTGCTGATGATGATCGGCGGTTCGCCGGCGTCGACGGCCGGCGGCATGAAGACCGTCACGCTGGCGGTGCTGGTGCTCACCGTCGCGTCGGCCGTCCGGCGCAGCGAGCAGGTCGAGGGCTTCAAGCGTTCGCTGCCCGTCGAGATCGTCCGCCGGGCGGCCACCATTGCCGTCTGCTACGTCGGCCTGGTGTTCCTGTCGACGATGCTGCTGGCGATCACCGAGGCCAATCGCAACCCGATGAACCCGGAGTTCATCCAGTTGCTGTTCGAGGCCGCCAGCGGCTGCGGCACCGTGGGCCTGTCGACAAACCTGACCCCCTACCTGACGATGAGCGGGCGGTGGGTGCTCATCCTGAGCATGTTCGCCGGCCGGCTGGGCCCGCTGACGCTGCTGATCGGCATTACCACCGCGCGGCGGCAGGTTCGTTACGAACTGCCGCAGGAGCGCGTGGTGCTGGGATAGAAGTCCCTCAAGACGTGGAGCCTGCACATGGACCGTTTCGCCGTCATCGGACTGGGCCGGTTCGGCATGGGCCTGGCGATCAACCTCTCGCAGAAGGGAGCGGAGGTGATTGCGGTCGATCTGAACCGCGACCTCGTCGAGCAGGTCCGCGACCAAGTCACGCTGGCCATCAGCCTCGACGCCACCGACGCCGACGCACTCCGCGTCCAGGGCATTGACAAGGTCGATGTCGCGATCGTGGGCATCGGCCAGGATTTCGAGGCCAACGCACTCGCGACGGCCACGCTGAAGACCGTCGGCGTGCCGAAGGTGTTCGCACGTGCGGGAAGCCCCATCCAAGGGCGAATCTTAACGCGCATCGGCGCGGATGGGTTCATTTTTCCCGAGGCCGAGGCTGCCGAGAGCTGGGCCCAGCGGCTGACGCTGCCCTTCCTCATGCACAAGATCGATCTGGGCGTCCGCCACAGCCTCGTCGAGATCAAGGCCCCCTCGCAGTTCGTCCGCAAGACCCTCGTCCAGCTCAACCTCCGCAAACGCTACCACGTCAACCTCGTTGCCATCAAGCGGCAGGTGTCCGTCAGCAGCGAGTCAGCCGGCCCGCAGACCCAGCAGCAGATCCTTGACGTGCCGATGCCGGATTCGGTGATCCAGCCGGACGACATTTTGATCCTGATCGGCAGCGACGAGAACATCGCCCGCCTGCCCGCGGGTCAGAGCGACTGAGGCCCGGGTTCAGAACGTATTGGGTTACGGCCGCACGCCCGGGGCGTGTTCGGTGGGCGAGAATTCTTCCGCGTCGTTCACCACTTCAATCAGCAGCATCCGTTTGCCGACGGCGGCGTCGATCTGCTCCATCAGTGGCTCGTCGCGCCCGGGCAGGGCGCGGACGCGCGTCGTCACCAGGCTGCGGTTGCCGTCACGCCGGATGCGCGACTCGACCACCGGCTCGTTCTCGCCGGGCAACACGCGGACCATGACGAACAGCTCCGGCTGGTGGGTCGTGATCCGATAGTCCTGGTTGGAGGCGGCGAGGACCACGCACCGGGCGATCATCAACTGGTCGAAGTCGCTGTCGCGGTTGCGTTCGCTGAACGGCTCGCGCAGCTCCGGCAGCACCTTGCCGGTCCGGTCCGTCGGCGGCTTCTTGGCTTTCGGCTTCACCGCCCCCGGCGGCAGCAGGCGACGCTCCGAGATCGTCTGGATCGAGTAGTCCACCTGGAGGTAGTTCTGCTCCAGCCCGCGGTGCAGGTATTCCTGCGTTTGCAGGAAGCCAAGCTCGTCGAACGTCAGCAGCGTCATCCACCCGTCCGTGCCGTGCGTCAGCGAGACCGGCCCCGGCCCGACGTACCACAGGTCGCCGGATGTCCGCTGCCGCGGCTGGCCATACGCGCGCATCACCGCCCGCAGCGGGGTCCTGCCAAGTTCCAGTTGCGGCACCACAAGCTGCGTCTCCGGGATGTCGCCGGCGCAACCACCCAGCAGCATCGCCAGCGCAACCAACCCCGCAAGTTGAACCGTGCTCGCCTTCATCCCGCCTCTTGCGGCGATATCATCGCCTTAATCACGTTGTCGCCGTAGTGTGATACCAGGTCAAACGCCGCCTGCGCACCGCTCAGCGAAAACCGGTGCGTCACCAGCCGGTCCACCGGCAGCTTGCCGCCAGCCACCAGGTCGATCGCACGACCCAGCGTCAGCCGGCTGCGGCGGACCATGCGGATGTCCAGACCCTTACGCCGCGCGACCCCGTGCGTAAAACTCACCCGATCGTCGTCGTTGATGCCTATCACTACGCACCGCCCGCCGGGCCGGGTCGTGTGGACCATCTGCTCCATCGTCGCCGCAGACCCGCAGGCCTCGAACGTCACGTCGACACCCCGGCCGCCCGTGATCCGCGCGATCTCCGCGGCCGCGTCCGCCTTGCCCGCGTCGATCGTGTGCGTCGCCCCGAACTCCCCCGCCAGCGCCAGCCGGTTGGCCAACAGGTCCGTGCAGATGATCGGGTTGCAGCCGACCTGCCGCAGCACCATCAGCGTCAACCCGCCGAGCACACCTGTGCCCAGCACCGCCGCCGACTGCCCCACCTTCAGCCCAGCCAGGTCCACCGCCCACACCGCCACGGCCAGCGGCTCGAGCAGCACCGCCTGCTCGTCGCTGACGGCGTCCGGCACGGGCTCCAGCAGCCGGGCGGGGTGAACCAGCAGCGGCTGCGTCACGCCCGGGTGCGGCGGCAAGCCGACGAACTGGTAATCCGTACACAGGTTCGGCTGGCCGCCCAGACAATACTCGCACCGCCCGCACGACAGCGTCGGCTCGATCGCCACCCGCCGCCCGACCAGCGAGCCATCCACGTCGCCCGCCACCGCCTCGACGACGCCCATGGCCTCATGGCCGATGGTCATCGGCATCTTGGCCAGCAATTCGCCGATCCGCCCGTGGCGGAACAGGTGAATATCCGACCCACAGACGCCGACCTTGCGAATCCGCACCAAGGCCGCCCCAGCCGGCAATCTGGCCGGCGGGTCCGCCACCTCGCGCATCTCAATCCTGCCCGGCGTGATCAGTTGTGCCGCACGCATGCCTCTGCCTGCCTTTCAAACAGCCAACTATACCACGCCTCGCCCCCAGGCGAAATCCGGATGCGACCACGAAGTGCGTGATGGGTGCGGCACAATTTCGCGGCAACATCCGAACTCCGTCTTCTTGTGGAGTGCGGTAGCGCAGCTACCGCTTTGCGAAGCAGTCAAATCTCCACGCCGGGCAAAAGCGGTAGCTGCGCTACCGCACTCCACAAACAGCGAAGAACCCGCATCGTCACAAAGATCACGCTCGCTCCTGCGCAAATCCGCTCGGGCCGGGTATTCACTGCAAAGCCCCAACCCCGAAAGGAGCCGCCATGCGTCTGATTATCGCCCTGCTCACCGTCGCCGCCGTCGGCCTGACCGCATTCATCGGATGCGGGTGCCCCGGTACGGTCTATCGCGTCTCGAGCGATGTCGCCTATTCGCCGTCACGGTCCGCAGCCGCCGCCCCAACCCCGGGCCTTGCCGCCCCGCCCGCCATCACGCCGCCGGCGGATTCCCGCGTCATCGCCGCGCAGGCCGGGGCCGCCGTCAAGGCTGGGTGGGCGGACGACAACGCACAATACAACTACTACCTCGGCTACCTCGACCGATTCGCCGGAACCAACGCCCTGCGCTTCGACGCCGGCGGGCGGATCGTCTTCACCGTCCTGGACAGCCAACGCCGCCCCATGCCCAACGCCCAGTTGTCCGTCCGCACCGCCAAAGGCCAGCAGATCGCCACCCGCACAACCTACGCCGACGGCCGAGCGATCTTCTTCCCGCACGAAATGTCCAGGTTGAAGGACCGCACGCTCGTCGCCGAGGCCCGCCGCGACGGGCAGGTTGTCCGCTGCGAGTTCGACCCCGCCGGACCGTCGAGCATCGAACTTCGATTCCAGCACGCCCGCCCAGCCGTCGAGCGCGTGCCGCTGGACATCGCCTTCATCATCGACACGACGGGCAGCATGGGCGACGAGATCGACAAGCTGAAGAAGACGCTCGGCGCGATCCAGTTCCAGGTCTCGCAGATGACGCCCGCCCCGGACGTCCGGTTCGGCATGGTCGTCTACCGCGACCACGGCGACGCCTACGTCACTCGGCTGACCCCCTTCACCGGCGACGGCGCCGCGTTCGCCAAACGGTTGGCGGCGGTGTCCGCCGACGGCGGCGGCGACGGGCCGGAGGACGTGCAGGAGGCCCTGCGTGTCGCGGCCTGCGACCTGAAATGGCGGCC
>JAQTVL010000235.1 GCA_028706835.1 Phycisphaerae bacterium
AGTTCCTTGCGTTGGTCCGGTCCCAGTTCCTTGGCGACGCTGGCAGGTGGAAAAAGTGCAGTGGGATCGGCCGCCGTGCCGATGAGTTGAGCAACCATACCGACTCCTTTCGATATGTGAGAAAAGTTTGGCCACTCTTCTCATCGACAGGAGCCGGTTCTTTTATCGAACCATTACCCCCTCAACTGTTACCCGACTTTGAACCAGGCCGGAATCCGAGATTGTTGCCGAAGCAGAGAAGATTGGGCGGCGTCGGTTCGGTCATGCAACGGCCCCTTGTTTCCACGTGGTCCAACACCCGCCCATGCTAACGAGCCGCCGCCAGAATGAGAAGACCCGCCTCCGGCGGATGTGCTCAGTTCCCCTGCGTCGTCGCCGGTTGCGTGGCCGGGCCTTCGGGCTGGCTGGCCGGCGGGGGCTTCGGGCGATCCATCACCGCGTAGAGCACCACGTTCGCCGCCGCCTGGCCCGCACTGCCCGGCATGTAGCTCAGCCCGCCCCAGCCGGTGTGGCCGTCCAGTGTGTCGTGAATGCCATATCGCGCGAAGATCACCCGCGGCTCGCCGCCCTCGGTGTAGGTCTCCAACGGACCAGCCACCTGCGAGGCCGGCATCTTGGCCATCCACGTCCGCACGCGGACCAGCTTGTCCAGCGGCAGGCCCCGCTGTTCGCCCAGTTTGCCCGTCATCAGCGGGCTGTCGGCGGCGGGAATCACCGTCAGCCCGGCCCGGCCCGCGCCCAGGCGCTTGATGAGGCCGTCCACCGACTTGGTGAACTCCGGCGATCCGCCGATCGCGTTGACGAAGACCGTCCCGTTGCCGTCGATGTACCGCCGCAAGGCCGCCACCTGGCCGGCGGTGAACTTTGCCTCGTCGCTGCCGGTAATCCACAGCAGCTTGAACGCGGACAGATTGTCCTTCTCCACGTCCACCCCGCGCGTCAACTCGATCGCCAGCCGATTCTCAGCCGCCAGTTTCTGCGACAGGTAATCCAGCGCGAACGGCTGGGTGTTCCAGTTCCCGTCGTGCCGCACCCAGCCGACCTTCACGGTCCCCCGGGTCGGCTGGTCGGACCCGACAAACACCGGCCTCATTCGGCTGGCCAAGGCGTTCTTGCCGGTCGCGTAGGTGTACATGTTCATGGCAAGCTGGTAATGCACCGGCTGAAGCTTGGCGTGCAGCCGTTGCCATGTGCAGGCGACGTCGGTCGGGCAGAGAATCGCCAGCCAGCGGGTGCCGTCGTTGACGCCGAACATCGGCAGGGCCTTTTCCGGGTCCTTCATCCGCTCCAGTGCGTTGTAGATTTCATCGCCGCCGGCGACCGGGCCGAACGCGTAATGCTTCGGGCATTCCTTCTGCTGGTCGGTGTAGAGCGTGCCCAATTTCGCCTTGATCGCATCGGTGAACGCGGGCGCCCCGTGTACCGGGATGAACAACAGTATCCCGCCGCGAAGCGAATACTCCCGCAGTTTGGCCCAGGTCGCATCGTCGAACTGCGGGTCCTTGGTGGCGGCGATCAGCAGGATCGGGGCATCCAGCAGCATGCGCAGGTCGTCGGAGATCTTCACCACCTGCCAGCGCATCTTCTCCTCGAACTTACGCCGCATGTACTCGGCGAACTGGGCGATGTCGCGCGGGTGCGTGTCCCACCCCGTACCCGCGCCCAGGTCCACCTTGTTGAACACCAGCGGCACCCGGCCTCGCGACAGGAACAGCAGTTGGAACGCCGCGTCGACGTCCACGCCCCATTGCCCCTGGTAGTTCGGGCCGAACGGCTGCGGCTTGACCAGTTCCCGCGCGCCGACCGCGAACCAGTCCATCGGGCCGATGAACTTCAGCCCGCTGGCCAGCCCCACGCGCTGGAGGCAGAACGCCAGGTAGCCATTCTTCACAAAGTCTGGCCGCAGTTCGTTGTCCTTGGCCTTGGCGCCCGTGGCTCCGGGGCCGGCCGCCGTGCCGCGTTTGATCGCCTCGATCATCCAGGCCATCGCGTCATCGATGACCTTCTTGTTCGCATACGGCTGGCAGGCGGCGCCGATTTCGATGAGGTCCTGGCAGATGTACATGCTCGCCAGCCCGGCCGCCGTCATCGAGCACGTCGCATCGCCCTGCGTGCCCACCGTGCCGGCGTAGGTCCAGCCGCCGATCTGATCGGCCTTCTTCTGCCGCGCAATCCACGTCGCCTCAACCTTGCGAACCACCTCCGCCGGCAGGTCCTCGCCCGCCCGCTGCGCCTCCCACAGCGCCAGCAGGGCGAACTGGCTGGCGGAGTTGTCGCCCGTCCGGTCAGGCCCGCCGTAGCCCCACGCGCCGGCCGCCGCCGCATTGGTCAGGAAGTAAGCCTTGTCCTCCAGGAAACACTTGATGAACGCATTCTTGTCATCGCCCTTGTAGTTCCGCCCGCCCGCCTGGGCCATCGCCATGAACCGCAACGCCCGGACGTAGCTGTGAGTCGTCTTCATCGCGATCAGGGCGCCGATGCCCTTCTTGACCGCCGGGATGTTCGCGTCCTCCCCGGCGTCCAGCAGCGCGAACACCGATATCGCCGTCGGCCCGCCGGCCGGCACGTTGGACCAGTAGTCCGGCCAGGCGCCGGTCGGCGTTTGCCGGCCGTAGATGTAGCGAATCGTCCGCTGGATCGCGCGGTCGACGTCGTCGTCAGTTACCTCGCGGATCGTCGGGTTGGCCGGCACCTGCGCCGACGCCGTGCGAATGGCCGTCGCCGCAAGCACCCCCGCCAGGATCATGACACACCATCGAGCCTGTCGCATGTTCAGTTCCCTTTCGGGCGAGCCGCCGCCCGTGCCGCTTCGATTCGCTTGTCCAGTTCGTCGCGGGCGTCGCTGGACGGGAACCCGCCGACCAGCGCGTTGTGAATCTGTTGCGCTCTCGGATCCTTCTTCCCCAGATAGTACTGACCCAGGTAGCCAAGGATTCTCGGCGTCAGGTGGGCCGCCTTCGGCATGGCCTTGTTCGCCTGATTAAGGATATCGTCGTAGCGCTCGCCGGCGCGGTACGCGGCGGCGTAGTACAGGCTGAACCCGATGTCCGTCGGCGTCATGCCGCGAGCCACTTTGAGGAACACGTCGGCCGCCCTGGCCACCTCTTTCGGGTCTTCGGTGGCGACGTAGGCGTACGCGGGCATCAACTCGGCCGCGTCCTTGTCGTCCTCGAACTGATATATCTTGAGCAGTTTGTCAGACAGCAGCTTCGGGTCGCTGGTCTTCTTGAGCTTGCCGAAGGCCGTGCCCAGCTCGGTCAGGCTCAACTGGCGATAGACCCGGAACTGAGGCCGGGGCTCCGTGGCCAATCGCTGCATCGCGGCGGCCGTCGCCTCCTGGTACTTGCCGTCGAGCAGCAGCAGGTTGATGTCGGAGAACTGATACCGCCACGCGATGGAGGGATCGACCTTCTGATTACGCAGCCTGGCACAGAGCGCGACGGCCCGGTCGAAGACCCTGCCGTTCTCGTAGCTCGATGCCGCCTGCATCAGGCACCACAGCGACAAGTGCGTGTTGCCAAGCTTGTCGGCCCAATCGACATAGGCCTGCGGGTAGACGTCCATGCCCGTCTTGCCCTCCGGCACCACCATCGCCTGGATGATCTGCTGGATCGAGTAGGCGTTGCCGTTGGTTGCCGACCAGTTCAGCTCTTTGGCGATATAGTCGGCCCGGCCGGCGAGGTCTTTCGCCACCTCGTAGCACTTGACCCGGTGCTGATACCAGGTGCTGCGATACTGCGAACTCGGGAACCGCTTGAGGCCGGCCTCGCAATTCCGGGTCAGCTTGTCGTATTCCGCGTTCGCGGCGTCCGTCACGCAACGCTTATAGATGACCTCTTCGGTCTTCGGATGGTTCGGCCAGGCGTTGATCATCCGCTCCATCCATTTATCGCGCGGCTCGACCATGACCTGCTTGAAGTAGTAGTCGACCATCTGCCCGACCGCACCGATCGTTGGAGCGGTGTCGGCGTACTTCTTGAACATGTCCTCGGCGATCTCCTCGGCAAAACGCAACTGCTCGTCCTTCAGGCGGACGTTCAGGTCGGCCAGCAGTTTCGCCGCCTCGATCGTCCGCCTCATCTCAGGCTGGTCAGCCGGGGCGCTGGTCGGCGGCGGGTTCGGCAACGGATCGAATATCTGGCGCTTCTTCTTGGTCTCGTCCACCAGCGGCTTGAGCTCCGGTATCGACTGCGCCAGCCCCGCCAGCCGGTTGTACGCGTACGCGCTCCACATGTCGTCAGCCACCAGCGATTGGCCGTACTTCGTGATCTTCCCCGTATCCTTCAGCGTCACCGCCAACTTGATGAGCGATTCGTACCGCCCGAGCCTGTCCGGCGGCGGCATCTGGCCCAGATCAGCCTCCATGGTCTTGTAGGCTCGCTCAGCCATCGCTGGGTCCTTCGGTGCCAGCTCGAGCGCCTTCTGGAGCATCAGGGCCGCCACGCCGTTGGCGCCGGCGGTCAGGCGGTAGCGAGCGACGAACTTGTCGCCCCACGGGAACAGGTCGGCGATCTTGGCTGCGTCCGCCGCCATCATCTGCGCGACTTGCGCCCCCGCGTCGGCAGCGGTGTCGGTCCCTTCGTACTTCTGCATGATCTGGTCGTAGATCTTCCGCGCCTCGTCGGGCTTCTTGCGGGAGTTCTGGAGGTACTGCGCATACTCCCACCACAGCGTCCGGCCGCGAACGTCCGCCCCCCACCACTCCGTGTACTGCTTGAACGCCTTCTCCGCCTCGGCGTCCTTGTTCGCCTGGAGCAGCAGGTAACAGTTCACCCACAACCAGGAGCTCGGCAGCTTCTCCGGCGCCTGCTTGAACGTCCCCGCCAGGGCAGCAAGCACCTGCTCCGCCACCTCCGGCTTGGTGCACTGCTTCATCATCGCGTCGCGGAAGGCGTACCCGTAATACGGAAGCAAGTTGGCGCAGTTGGTGCCGGCGTAGTGGTACGACCCTGGATCGAGCAGGTAGTTCGGCAGCGGCTGGGCCCCGTTGCTGCACGCGTCTTTCAGCACGGTCACAAACTCTGGGATGCTGTTCTTGCCCAGGTAGTAACCAGCCTTCTGGCTGACACCCATCAGCCCGATCTCCGTGCCCGCGTAGGTGCGGATCACCAGGTCGGTTTGCTTGACGAACTCGTCGTCCTTCTTCTGCCCCCGCAGGCAGGCCGCCAGGTGGAGCTGCGCGTCCGGGGTCTGCTCGTTTCCGGGGAACCGCTTGAGCATCTGTCCGAACAGGTCCGCCGCCTGCTGATAATTCCCCAGGTGCATCTGGCTGGACGCTTCGGCGAATGTCTTCCTCGCCTGCCGGGCCATTGTGTCCCTTTCCGGCGGAGGCGCGAGGGCTCCCGGCTTTGGCTGGGCCGGCGCGGAGGCAGCCAAGCCGAAGACCATCGCCGTCGCGATAGCGATCACCAGTCGAGTGGTCCCGCGGGATCGGGCGGAGTAACCGAGATGCGGCATTCTGGGGTCCTTTCCTCGTGATCCGAATGTTCGCGGAGCCAGACGCGCCCCCACGCGCTGCCGCTGTGGTCCAGCCCCCAGCCGTCGCCGACGCATTCATTCTAAGCCGATACCAGGATCATGCAACCGAAACCACGCGCCCGATTCGCCTCCCGCACCCGATGAACCGAAAAGCTGCTTGTCTAACGTAATAGACCGCGTTACCCTCGCAACGGTAGTTCACACCAGCGGAGGCCCGACATGCGATCAACCATGCGACTCCTCGGAGTGCTTGCCGTCGTGCTCGCCACTGCCGTGGTCTGTGGCCGGCTGACCCCGGCGCAGACGCTCTCGCCGCGACCCACCGTGCCGGTCGCCAACCCGCAGCCCGGCAATCCCGCCGTCGCCGCCAGCCGGCCCACGTCGCGAGCCGACGCAACGTCCCAGCCGGCGTCCATCCGCCGGGCCCACTTCTTCGTCTCGGGCCGAGTGCAGGGCGTGGGCTTCCGCGACTACACCTTCAACGCCGCTCGGCGACAGAACGTGACCGGCTGGGTGAAGAACCGCAACGACGGCCGGGTCGAGGGCATCGCCGAAGGCCCCGCCGATCGCGTGGAGCGGCTGCTCGCCCTGGTGAAGGTCGGCCCGTCCACCTCGCGCGTGGACAAGTTGGAGGTGCTCGACGAAACTCCGACCGGCGAGTTCAAGACCTTCACGTTCATCCACTGACCCCGGCCCCATCGCCCGCCGCACTCCAGGTGAGTGCCGTTCGCACGCCGGTCAGATTTCAGGGACAAGTCAGATTTCACGCCCCTACCGCCCCCCTTTGAAATCTGACTCGCGCCTGCGGCCGGAACCCCAGTCGTCCTGTGGGCCTTTCCCCAGGTCGCGAACCAGAAGTTCCAGGGCAGCGGCAAAGGCCACGGGGAAGTTGGATTTCAGAGTTGGATTTCAACCCCTACCCCCCCTTTGAAATTCAACTTTTTGTGGCATTTGTGTTTTCCAATAAGATTTCAACGCCCACACACCACATTCTGAAATCCTCGATGGCTGCACAGAACACGCATTATTATCGGACGCCGCGTCGGATTCGTCCGACGGCTGAAATCTTCACAAAACCACCCACCCAAACGCTTCATTATCGGACCCGGCAGCCGAACTAACTATGAGTCCCATACGGGCGATATAGGGCACTCAGGCGGGGGCTTGATTACGTGAATGCGGGCGGGTATATTCGGGCCGTGCAATGAAGCACGTCGGGGATTCTCGACCGATCTTTGGCGGGTGTTCGCGGGTTCGGGGGTATCTATCCATGCCAACGTTCCGATGCAACAGTTGCGGCCAGGTGCTGAATTTGTCCGACCGCAGAGCGGGCATTCGCATCAGGTGCCCCAAGTGCAGCCACGAGATGCGGGCTCCGAAATCCGGTTCGGCGGCCACGGGGAGCACTGAGCCCGACGCTGATCTTTCGACCAGCGCGATCATGTCGGCGCTGCTGGAGGAGGTGTCACGATCGAAGAGCGTCGAGCCTGACCTGCCCGAG
>JAQTVL010000236.1 GCA_028706835.1 Phycisphaerae bacterium
GAAACCCCCGAGGGCTGGCTGCTCCTGACCCACGGCGTCGGGCCGATGCGAACCTACGCCATCGGGGCCATGCTGCTGGACCTCGACGACCCGACCAAGATTCGAGGCCGGCTGCCCGCGCCCCTGTTGCAGGCGGCCCCAGCCGAGCGCGAAGGCTACGTCCCCAACGTCGTCTACACCTGCGGATCGATGATCCACGGCGGAACGCTCTACATCCCCTTTGCCCTGGCCGACCGCTCAACCACCCTCTGCGCGGTCGCCGTCAAAGATCTGGTGCAGCGACTGCTGGCCAGCGCGCCATAAGAGCGTCAGGGCCCATTGCTCGCCCAGTATCCGTCTGTTTGCCCGCCCAAGGCCGACATTCTTCCCCTCCCCGTGAGGCCCCTCTTCTTTCCCTCCCCTTTGGGCGAGGACCTCGTCTTTTCCCTCCCCCTTTGGGGGAGGACCTCTTCTTTTCCCTCCCCCTTTGGGGGAGGGAGCAAGGGAGAGGGGCAACCCGATGCGTGCTGTCTGCAATACCATGGCCAAACTCCTGAGCCCGGGGCATCCCCTCTCCCTGGCCCTCTCCCCAAGGGGCAAGGAAATATCCGAACCCGTCCCCGCAGCCCCCATTCATTCCGAATTCCGAATTCCGCATTCCGCATTCCCCCCCTCCGGTTACAATTCCCCCCCATGGCACTCGGACCCAGACTCTTCGGCGCCATCCTCCTCCGCGCCGCCGCCGGCTGGCTGCGAAACGACGCCCCGCGCCTCGCCGCCGCGCTCGCCTTCTACGTCGTCATCTCGCTCGCGCCCCTGCTCATCGTCAGCATCGCTCTGTCCGGCCTGGTCGTCGGGCCCGACGCCGGCCGACGGGACCTCGTCGCGGGCAGCCAGCAATTCCTCGGCCGACAGGCCGCCGAGATCGTCGCCGCCGTCGTCACCAGCCGGACCGCCTACGCCGGTTCGCTGTCGCTGATCCTCGGCGGCCTGGTGCTGCTCTACGCCGCGACCGCCGTGTTCACCATGCTCCAGGACGCGATGAACCGGATATGGGAAGTCGACGCCGCCCGGACCCGCTGGTGGCTCGCCGTCGGCAGGAAGGGCCTCGTCTCGTTCCTGATGGTTCTCGGCAGCGGCCTGCTGCTGGTCGCCGCCGTCGTCGCCAACCAGGTCATCGCGTTCATCGGGGCCCACACCGCCGGCCAGTCGCACCTGCCCTGCTGGCTGTCGCTCTGGGGCGTGCTCAACGGCGCGGTCACGTACAGCTTGGTGTTCCTGATCTTCGTGGTGATCTACCGCGTGCTGCCGGCCGCCCGGGTCCCCTGGCGGGCAGCCTTGGCCGGCTCGCTGCTGACCACCCACCTGTTCGCCTTCGGCAACGCCGGCTTCAAGTTCGCCGTGATGCACTCGCAGCGAGCGTCCGCCTACGGCGCCGCCGGCTCCGCGTTCGTCTTCCTGCTCTGGGTCTACTACTCCGGCATGATCGTCTTCTACGGCGCCGAATTCGCGAGGGCGTTAACCCTGGATCGGCATTGGCTGGACCAGGCGGAGTAACACGGATTTCACGGATTGCACTGTCTTGTTCTGATCAGAATCCGATCCGTGCAATCCGTGAAATCCGTGTTAATCCCCCTGGCCTTTGGCGACTTGTCGTTTCGCGAACCACCGCGCCGCCAGCCAGGCGGCCATCGCCCAGCCCGCGCCCAGCGACCACCCCGCCAGCACGTCCGTCGGCGTATGAACCCCCTGGAACAGCCGGGCCGACCCGACCGCGATCGACGCGACCGCCGCGGCCGCGATGATCGCCGCCCGCTTGGCCCGCGTCGACGCCAATCGCGCCAGCGCCAGCGCCAGCGTCAGGAACACGATCGCCGACATCATCGCGTGACCGCTCGGAAAACTCGCGCTGGCCACCATCGCCAAGTGCGGCACGACTGCGGGCCGGGGGCGATTCAGCGCCCGCTTGAACGATTCCTCCAGCACGAATCCGCCCGCGCCCGACAGCAGCACCCACCAGCCCGCCAGCCGATGCCCCGCCAGCCGCAGCAGGCCCAAGGCCGACACCGTCAGTATCGCCAGCGGCAGCAGACCGCCCGCCAGGCTGACCGCGTCGACCGCCGTAGCCAGCCACTCCGGCCCAGCCAGGCTGCCGGGCCAATCCCGTTGGCGCAGCGCCCGCAGCGCCGCCTCATCGAACGCCGGCCGCCCGCCCGCCGTCAGCGCCGCCAGCGCCACGAACGCGACCAGCCCCGCGACACCGATCGCCCCGGCCGCGACAGCCCCCCGGTCCCGGGCCAGCGGCTCGACCAGCGGCGAAGAGGTTCGCGATTGTTCGTGCGAGGGAATAGCGGCCTCCGCAGCGTATTGCGCGTGCCGTCTAATGATACCGGCGATTCACTGGATGCGGCAAGATTGGCGGGGTTGGCTCTTCGCCGTTTGTGGAGTGCGGTGTCGCAGCCGCGAAGCGGCAAAGCACCGCTTTGCGTGACGCCCGGATGCGCCGGGGCGCCAAAGCGGTGCCTCGACCGCCTGCGGCGGCCTCGACACCGCACTCCACAAAAAGACAAACGCTGCACGCTGCCACCACTTCCTGCCCCACCCGAGTCACTTCTCCGGCGAGGTGGTTCGACCGGGGGAAGCAGCCTGCGGCAAGAGGTCTTTGAGCAGTTCCGGCATGCCCCGGGTCATGTGCAGCTTGAAGCGGTCGGGTTCGCCCGTCACCAGCAGCGCCTCCAGTTTCGGCTCGGGCGGTATCTTCTCCAGCCCTGCCGGGCCCAGCACGCACAACGCCGTCGCCCACACGCCCGCGCTCACCGCGTCCGGGCCGACCACCGTCACCGACGGCACGCTGTCCGCCGTCCGTCCGGTCCGCGGGTCGACGATGTGGCTGTAGCGTTTGCCCTCGATCGTGACAAACCGCTCGTAGTTTCCGCTGGTACAGACCGCCCCGCCAGCCGTTTCGATCACCCCCAGGAACTGCTCGTCCTTGGCGAACGGGTTCTTCACCCCGACCCGCCACTTGCCGCCCCCCACCCGCCGCCCGAAACACCGCACGTCGCCCCCGACATTCACCAGCCCGCCCGCAACGCCCAACTTCGCCATCGCCTCCGTGGCCCGGTCGATCCCATGCTTCTTGGCGATCCCGCCCAGGTCGATCGTCGCCCCGTCCGCCAGCCGCGCCGCGGACTTCTCGTTCAGCCGAAAGTGCTCCCAGCCGACCTTCGCTTTGGCCTTGGCGATCTGCTCGTCGGTGGGCAGTTGGCCGTCCCGGCCTGCCTGCCACCAGAGCATCAGCAGAGGCCGGCAGGTCACGTCGAACACCCCGCCGGTCAGCTTGTGATAGCTCCTGGCGGCCCGCAGCACGTCGAGCGTTTCAGCACTCAGCGGGATGTCCACGCCCACCGGGCCGGCGTTCAGGCTGGTCAGCTCCGAATCGACGTCGTGCGAGTTCATCTTCGACTCGACGTCGCGCAGGGCGGCCTTCGCCGCGTCGATCGCCTTCCTGCCGACATCCTCCCCCCCGCGCACCACCACCGCCTGGATCGAGGCGTCGGTGTCCATGATGCCCTTGACCTCGGCGCCGACGGCAACGAGGTCCGGCTGGGAGGTCTGCGCCTGCGCCGAGGCGCACGCGGCGAAGAATAGGAAGTGCAAAGTGCAAAATGCAAAATGCAAGACGCCAAATGAAGAGCCGCGTCTCCCCGCGTTTTGTTCATTTGTCATTTTGCATTTTGCATTTTGCACTTTGCATTTCCCGCTTCTTCAGTTCACTTTCGCCTTGTCCAGCGCCGTCTTGGCCGCGGTGAGAATGCCTCGGGATGAATGCGTCGCGCGGGAGACCGTGTTCACGCCGTCCGTGCCGTTGCGCTGGATCACCATCGGGATCACCGCCAGCGCCCGGGCCCACCATCGCGCGTCGTCCTTCTGCGAGACGACCTTCACCTGCGCGATCTTCGCGTTGCGGACCGTAATCTCCAGCACGATCTGGCTCTTGTGGCCCTTGCCCTCGCCCGTGTAGACGCCGTCGGCGTACTGGCCCTTCGGCTTGGCCGGGTCGGGCTTGGCCACCGGGTCCGGCTTTGTGGTGGGGCTGGGTTTGACGATCGCAACGGGCTTGGGCGCCCCCGGCATCGCGCCCGCCAGCGCCACCGCGGTCGCGTTCAGCATCGCGTCGGTCGTCACCGTCGCCCCCGTCACGCCGTCCACGCCCTTGATGCCCTGGGCGTCGGCGATGCCCTTGGCCACGTCCGCCAGCCCGGTCAGCGGGCGGTCCTCGGTCTGCTTGGCCGCCTTGGCAGCGGTGATCTTGCCGCCGGCGATCACCACCTCGATCGTCAGCGGCCCGTCGTAGCCGATGCTCTCCCCGGTGTAGCTGCCGTCGGCGATCTTCCGCAACTCCACCGCCTCGATCTTCTTGAGCGCATCGATCGACGCCTTGGCCACTTCTTTGTATTTCTCCAGGTCGCTCCCGCCGGCCGTCGCCGCCGTCACCTGCTGATAGTAGCCGATCGCCTGTTTGTACTGCCCGGCGTAACGGCAGGCGTCGCCCGCCGCCAGGTACGCCGCATCGGCGTGACCCTCGCGGGCGGCCCCGTCGACCAGCTTGAGCCCAGCCTCCAGGTCCCCGATCTGCGCCCACACCCGGATGGCAAGCACGTGAACCGGCGGGTTCGGCATCAGCGTCAGCGTCTGGCCGGCTAGCGAAACGCAGCCGAGTTTGCGGTAGCAGTTGGCCAGTTCGCACTCGAAGCCTTTACTACCCGCCTGCCGATACCACCACGCGGCGCGGGCCGGGTCGGATTCAAGGAACAGATAGGCTTCGCCCAGCGCAGCCGCCGTTCGGGCCTTCAGTTGCGGCGTCTTGCTCTGGTCGAGAACGTAGTGCAGCAGCTTGATGCCTTCGTGCCACTTGTCCGGCTCGCCGTAGATGCCCTCGGCGAAGTACCGCGACAGGTCCTTCTCGGCGTCGTCGTTGGGCGCCCACGACAGGTCCAGCGTCTTCGGATAGTCGAGCTTGGTCGCCGCCAGCCAGGCGGGCGGCGTCTTGCCGGCCTCGGCGATGAGCAGTTCGACCTGCTCGCGGGTCCGGGTGTCGAGTTTCCCGCTCTGCCAGGTGGGGCGATCACCGACGCCGGGAGCCGCCGGGGTAACTGGCACCGCCTTGCCCAGGCGGAGTTCCTTGACCATGTTCTGCGGGATGGTCATGGCGATCGCGCCGCCGCCGTCCATCTGCACCTCGAACTTGACGCCGTACTCGTCCCGACCGAGCAACTTGCCTTTGTAGACCGTGCCGTTGGCCAGTTCGAGTTCGTCCGCCAGCGACGCCGCCGCCGGCAGCAGGGCGAGCAGGGCCATCAGTACAGCAAAACAATGACCTTTAATGCGAATGCGGTTCATGGGTATTTCCTGCAAGCCTCGTCACATATTACCAGTATAGTTCGTTCATTATGCCCCAACGTCGAATTACTGGCAACCCGATAATCGTTCCGGCGCCGCGCAACCCGGCTGGCGTTTTTCCGTCCGGCGTGGCATCATAAGCGTCCCTTAATGTGAAAGGACACTCGCATGGCGGCAACCGGAATCTGGTTCGGCAACGAGGCTTGGCCGAGCGGGCGATCCGCCGGCGATTTCGCCAGGGACGTCTTCCGCATCGAAGGCTGCACCACCGACAAGCAGCGGGCCATGGCCTTCTACAAGTGGATGATCCGCTGCATGAACCGCGGGCCGAACTTCTACGTCGCCGGCGGCACCGGCACCTACGAGCGCTGCTTCAACGCCGACCTGCTGTTCACCGGCTGGGGCTCGCACGAATGCACCGGCTGGGGCTGGATCGGCGCCGAGGCCCTGTGCGCCGCCGGCCTGAAGGCTCGCCGCGTCGTCTGCCACAACAACGGCCACACCATCTATGAGGTGTTCTACAAGGGCGACGACGGCGTCGAGAGCTGGCACGCCTTCGACCCGTTCGCCGGGTGGTACTTCGTCAACCGCCGCGGCGAGGTCGCGTCCTGCGAGGAACTCGCCGCCGACCACAGCCTCGCACAGTCCCCCCTGCCCGGCAGCGCCCAGCCGTCCGGCCATATCTGGGAACGCAACAGCCAGGCCCACCGACACCGCATGGAATCCGCCCTGGTCATCGATCAGCCGATCCGCCGCGAGCGGCTGGCGTGGGACTTGCTGCCAGGCCAATCGGTTAGCAACCTGTGGCGGCCTGCCGATCCTGCCTACGCGCTGATTGCCTGCGACAATTCCCCGCCGGGAGAACGCGGCCAGGCCGCGCCCGACGGCGCTCACGACACGATGCCGCAATACGACCACGAGGGCCGACTGCTGTATCCCGAGCACGAGCCGTACTGGCGGGCGTATCGCTGGCCCGCGTCGCGCCGGATCGAACCGGCCCCCGGCGAGGGCGTCATCACCGCCAGCCATCACGACCTGGTCCGCTGGCACGGCTGCGGCTCGCTGCGGTGGAAGCCGCTGCCGTTCGGCCAGTCAGCCGCCGCCCGCTGCGCCAACGCAAAGTTCGAGAACGGCTCGCTCGCCCCGACCGGCCCGAACCACTGGGCCGAAGTGTGGTATCGCTTCCGCCTGCCGTATCCCATCAGTTACCTGGCGCTCGACACCGATTTCTCCGGCACCGGCACGGTGGGCATCGCGATCTCCGCCGACGGCGGCGACAGCCTCGCGTCGCTCTACTGGGGCCCGCCCAAGTGGCTCCGCGTGCTCAACGGCAAAGCCGACTACCTGGCCGGCAAGCCCTCGGTGCAGGGGCTGCGGGAATTCTGGCTTCGGATCGACATGGAGAGCCGCGACGTGGTCCGCATGAACGCCCTGCGGATCATGGTCGGCTACCAGCACAACATGCACGTCCAGCCAAGGCTGCTGCCCGGCGAAAACCCGTTGTTCCTCGAAGCCCCCGAACTTGCGGCAGGCCGCAAGTTGTCCTGCCGCTGGAACTACACGACGCCGACCGGCGAAGCCGAGCAGTCG
>JAQTVL010000237.1 GCA_028706835.1 Phycisphaerae bacterium
CTCGACACTGGCAGAGGAGATCGAGACCCTGTTCGCCCTCTCCGAAGCCTACGAGCGTAAGGGCGACATGAACGCCGCCGCTCGCTGCCTACGGACCATCATCGAAACCTATGGCCGGCACGAGTATCCCATCTCGCCGCTGGCGGCGCTGGACGGCGGGCAGGTGCTCGGGGCGGCCAACCAGACTCTGGACCGCACCACCGGCTTCCTCGGCGACAACCTCTACAGCAAGGAGATGTCCCGCAGCCTGACCCTCATGAGGCGAGGCCTCCCGCTTTACCTGAGCACCGTGTCTCCGCTGCCCAAGACGCTGACATTGCGGGCTGGTGAGCGGGCTGCGTGGCAGTTGGCCCGGTTGCAGAAGACCTCATCCCAGTTCGCCGGCGACTTCGAGAAGACGGCGACGACGGAACTGGACGGCAAGACGGAGCCCGAGCAGTTGCAGCGGATGTGGGAGTTCCCCGGCACGACTGCGGCCCAGAAGACCCTGGAGGCCCTCTGCGAGTCGTCCGGCAAGCTGGACCCGGTGCTGGCCCGGCAGCGTCTGTGGCGGCTGTCGGACGCCGCCCGTGTGGGCAATCTGAAACTGCCCGAGAAGTTCGCCGCCAAACTGACAACCCCCGACTTCGATAAGTTGACTGTTACAATCCCGCAGACGGCCAAGCCCTATGACTTCGCCGACGCCGACGGGGCAAGCCGTTTGATCCTCCAGCGTGGCGACGATCAGAGCCAGCATGGCGAACTGATGTTCGTCGGCGGCCGGGTTCGCAAGCGGGTGGACAACAAGTTCATCCTGACCTGCATGGACCTGAAGACCGGGACCAAGAAGTGGGAAACGATCGATATCCGGCTGAAGGGCAGCGGCCAGGAGGCGGGATTCTACGAGGCGTTCGTGTTGGGCGATCGTGTGATCGTGCATGGCCTGTATGACGTGCTGGCATTCAACGTGGCCGACGGCAAGGCGATCTGGAGTTATCGGGTGCCATTCGACTTTGAAATCAAGAACGCGCTTCTCAGCGGCGACCTGCTCATGCTGGCCGGCAAGACGGAGACCCTCGCTCTCTACCTGCCAACGGAGAACCCGAACGGGGAGGTGGCGTGGCAGGTGGGCGAGATGGGCGACCTGTACATCATGCCGTATATGCGAAACGATCGCCTGATCAGTGTCCGCAAACTGCCGTACTCAGTAACCGTTCGTTACCGTTCGACGGGTCAGTTGATCGGCCGACTCGACCTTCCGGATTTGTCGATGCACATGGCGCACCCGCTGATCGAGGGCGGGCCGGAAGAACTGCCGGCAGCGCATTGCGACAACCTGCTGGCGGTGACGGATGGGTGGTACTACGTCGTGGTAGACACCGACAAGCTGGCGATCTCGTGGAAACGATTGATTGACTCAAACGACGTGACCCGCGAGCCGGCGATGCGATTGGCGTTGAGCACTGATTATCTGTGCGTGTTGAAAGAGGACTACGACCAGAAGGCGATCTACATGCTGTCAGCCAGGACGGGCGAGGTCCTGTGGAACAGCAACCCGAAGGACCCAAACGCCCCGGTGGCGATGCACTCTCTGATTATTGCCGGCGAAACAGTTTATGGAATCATCCCGCACGCCGGCCAGGGTTTCTACATGGCAGCGGTGGAGTGCAAGAGCGGCAAGCGGCTGTATAAGCAGGAATACAAGGACTATCAGAGCAAGCCGAAGATAGGCATGCTGCCGCAGGTGTATGGCGGGTATCTGGTGCTTCAACTGGAGGACCGCCAGGACTTCGAGGTGAAGGCGTTCGAGGCGAAGACAGGCAAGCTAGCTCACGACGTGAAGGACAAGGGCGTGGCCCCGTTCGGCGTGCATGGCCGGCTGAGCGCGACGGTTCAGGCGGGGCGCGTCGTGCTGCTTGGCAAGGACAAGATGCAAGAGTAGTATGTCGGTTTCCGCCCGGCGTGCGGGCGGCCACATGTTTCGGGAGAAGGACAGATGGCAGAGAAACTGGCGTGGGGAATCATCGGAGCGGGTCGGATCGCGGGCAACTTCGCCGAGGGAGTCGTCAAGTCGCGGACGGGCAGACTCCTGGCGGTCGGCAGCCGAACGCAGGAGAAGGCGGACGCATTCGCCAACGAGCACAACATCCCGCGGCGATACGTCGGCTACGACAAGCTGCTGGCGGACCCCGACGTACAGGCGGTCTACATCGCCACGCCGCACCCGCTGCACGCCGAGTGGGCGATCCGCGCGGCGGAGGCCGGCAAGCACATCCTCTGCGAGAAGCCGATCGGCATCAACCACGGGCAGGCGATGGCGATCGTCGAGGCGGCGGCAGCCAACGACGTCTTCCTGATGGAAGCGTACATGTATCGCTGCTCCCCGCAGACGGCCAAGCTGGTCGAACTGGTCCGCAGCAGGATCGTCGGCGACGTGCGGGTGATCCGCGCGACGTTCGCCTTCCACGCGGGGTTCGACCCGGACGGCCGGCTGTTCAACAACGCCATGGCGGGCGGCGGCATCCTCGACGTCGGCGGGTATTGCACGTCGATGGTTCGGCTGATCGCCGGGGCCGCGGCGGGCAAGGACGGCCCGGCTGAGCCCGTCGACTTCAAAGGCGCCGGGCACATCGGCGCGACCGGCGTGGACGAGTGGGCGGTCGCGACGGCGGTGTTTCCCGGCGACATCCTGGCGCAGCTTTCGACCGGCGTATCGCTCAACCAGGACAACGCCGTGCAGATCTTCGGCAGCAAGGGCAACATCCTCGTGCCATGGCCGTGGATCCCCAGCCGGGAGGGCGGCGCGACGAAGATCATCGTCAAGGTGAACAAAGAGAAGGAGCCTAGCGAGGTCGTCGTCAAGACGAGCGAGTGGCTCTACGGGCTGGAGGCGGACACCGTCGCCGACAACCTTGCGAAGAGGCAGGCGGCCGCCATGTCGTGGGAAGACACGCTGGGCAACATGAAGATGATGGACGCCTGGCGGGGGGCGTTCGGGCAGGTCTACGACGCGGAGAAGCCGGAGAACGTCGGGCCTGCGGCGAACCGCCCGCTGCGGTTCGCTGCCCGGTCCAAACCTGCGATGCTTTACGGGAAACTGCCCGGCCTGGACAAGCCAGTGTCGCGGCTGGTCATGGGCGTGGACAACCAGCAGGGCATGGCCCATACGGCTGCGATGTTCGACGATTTCTTCGAGCGCGGCGGCAACTGCTTCGACGTCGCGTACATCTACGGCGGCGGCCGCTGCGAGACGTTGCTCGGCCAATGGGTCAAGAGCCGCGGCCTGCGCGACCAGGTGGCGGTGATTACCAAGGGCGCCCACACGCCGAACTGCGACCCGGCCAGCCTGGTCCGGCAGTTCAACGAGAGCCTTGAGCGCCTTCGCACCGACTACGTCGACATCTACATGATGCACCGCGACAACCCGGCGGTGCCGGTCGGCGAGTTCGTCGACGCGATGGACAGTTTCCGCCGCAAGGGCCAGATGCGGCTCATCGGCGGGTCGAACTGGACGCTGGAGCGCGTCGAGGCCGCCAACGCCTACGCCAGGTCCAAGGGCATCGCGGGCCTACAGGTGCTCAGCAACAATTTCAGCCTGGCGCAAATGGTCAACCCGCCATGGAACGGATGCCTGTCCTGCTCCGACGCGACGTGGCGGGCCTGGCTGACCCGAACGGGCATGCCGGTGCTGCCGTGGTCCAGCCAGGCGCGGGGCTTCTTCACGCCGCGGTCGAACCCAGCCGACCAGTCCGACAAGGACCTCGTGCGCTGCTGGTACAGCGACGACAACTTCCGGCGCAAGGAACGGGCGGAGGAACTGGCCCGCAAACTCGGAGTGCCGACGATCAGCATCGCCCTGGCCTACGTGCTGAACCAGCCCTTCCCCACGTTCCCCCTGATCGGCCCGCGGGCGATCAGCGAGACGCGGTCGAGCTGCGCGGGTCTGGCGGTGACGCTGACCGCGGAGCAGGTGCAGTGGTTGAACCTGGAAGCGTGAACGGTTCGCGCAGCGTAATCGACATGGGTAGGCCCTCGCGGGCTGTCCCTGTCACGCCACCGTACGCACGGGTCCGTATACGGCGGCAAGCAGCCGGCGCAGGCCGAAGTGTGATTTGGCACTGGGGAAGGGATTCCGTCCGGAGGATGGCGAGTGGTTGGATGCCCGCAGCCCGCTTCAACGAAAACAACCGATCCCCGAGATGAACCCGGTTATCGGTTGCCTTCGAGATCCAAAACGCGTCACGGCCGCGGTATTTGGGAGTCCTTCGAGTGCCAGGCCGGTCCTCGTTTCCCGGCACACCGCACTATCTCGCGACTGCGGCTACACGCCGCCGCCCGCTTCGCGGGCTAACACTACAGCGTACCTTTGCTTCGATGAATCTGTTCGAAGTCATTGTCCAAACAGGCGTTACATGGGTTCCGGCGACCATGAACAGAACGCCAAACCGCCGCGATAGATTGAAGCGTAAGACTCGACCATTCGGTCACTTACAGGAGTTCTCGGAACACGAACGTACGCTGTAGTGCTAAGATCCCAGCGAACCGCCCTGCCCCCCCAATTCGCCCCCGAGGCGTGAGGCGACAGAACATCCCGGCAAATCAGTCCGCGAAGCGGACGCCCGCCTCTCCCGCCCAGTCCAGACCGATCGCCCCGCCTCAGCGCCAGCGTGCAAACCAGCCGGCCTTCCCGCGACCCCGTCACGCCAGGCGTGGGAAGGAAAGCGGGGCCTTCGTCCCACGCAGTCCAAAGCGGCCTGCGGCCGCGAAGAAAATGATGTGTCACCGCACGCGAGCGTCCCGCATTCTTCAGCCCGCCAAGCGGACCGGCTCGGAACGATGCCTGCGAGGAATCACCCCGCCGCCATCCCCGCCGGCGTAGCCGGCTTTGGAGTGCGCGGGACGAAGGCCCCGCTTTGCAGCCTCCTCCGTGAAGCAGACGAACGCGTATCCCCGCACGGCTACGATTCCAGTCCACGAAGCAGACGAAGGCATGTCCGCGACCGCCCCCTATCACGACTCATTCTCCAAAAAGCCCAGGCACTGCGTCCCTGGGCCTCTTCGCTCTCCTCCGCGCCACCCCCCCCTCCCGCTTGCCCGTTCGGCGCTCTTTCCCAGGCGCCGCGCTCCCCGGTTCGCCATCCACACAACGCCCTCCTACGCCAACTTTACTCCTGCGCCCTGCCCGTTCCCCGCTACAATGCTCCACTATGAGCGATGAATCAAAACCCGCGCCCGCGTTGATCCCGCTGCCCCCCCTGCCGTATCTCACGGCTGACCTGCCGGGCATCGGCGGGCACATCAAGCTTCGGCCACAGGATTTCGTCGTCACCGAAATCCCGGCCTACGACCCCGCCGGCGCCGGCACGCACGTGTATTTCCTCATCGAAAAGACCGACATCGACACCCGCACCGCCGTCGTGCGGATCGCCCACGCCCTCGGCCGGGAGACCCGCGACTTCGGCTACGCGGGCATGAAGGACCGCCGCGCCGTCGCCCGGCAGATGCTCTCCATCGAGCACGTCGATCCAGCCGTCATCGAGAAGCTCGAAGTCCCCGGTGTCCGCGTGCTCAACGTCGCCCTGCACGGCAACAAGCTCCGCCTCGGCCACCTGGCCGGCAACCGGTTCGATATCAGGATTCGCGGCGTGACCGCGGACCAACTGGCTGACACCCGGCGGATACTGGACGTGCTGAGCCGCCGGGGCCTGCCGAACTATTTCGGCCCGCAGCGGTTCGGCGTCCGCGGCACAGGCCACCTGCTCGGCCTGGCGTTGCTTCGCGGCGACGATCAGGAATTCCTGGACCTGTTTCTCGGCCGGCCCGACGAGTCGATCGACTACGGCGCGATGCTGCGGGCGCGGAAGCTCTACACCGACGGCAAGTTCGACGACGCCCGGCACGCCTGGCCGGGCCATCACCGCGAAGAACGGGCCGCCCTCGGCGCCCTGGTCCACGGCCGGAACGCCCGGCGGGCGAGATTCGCCGTCGATAAGCACCTCCGCCGGCTGTTCCTGTCCGCCCTTCAGAGCTTCCTGTTCAACGAGGTCGTCGCGGCCCGCCTGCCGACCATCGACAAGGTGCTGCTGGGCGACCTGGCGTTCATCCACGGCCGGGGTGCGGTGTTCGCCGCGCTGGACCCCGCCGTCGAGCAGCCCCGCGCGGACTCGCTGGAAATTTCGCCGTCGGGCCCGCTCTACGGATTCAAGATGACCTGGCCGACCGGCGAGGCGGAGAAGATCGAGCGCGACGTGGTCACTCGCAACGGCGTGGACGTAGCCTGGTTCGGCCAGGGCGAGCACAACATCCGCGGCGAGCGTCGCCCGCTGCGCATCCCGCTGCCCAAAGCGACGTGCAGTTCCGGCGTGGACGACGCCGGCGTCTACATCGAAGTGAGCTTCGCCCTGCCCTCCGGCGCCTACGCGACCGTGGCCCTCCGCGAGTTGATGAAATCCGAAGAAGGCGAATCGGAAGAATCCCCCGGCGCATCGGAGGACTGAGCAATAGGAGTTTCCCCGCCCCCACCATCGGGGAACGCGATAGAATTACCCAAACTACTGACTTGGCGCTGACGACGGTTTCATAACGGCGCTACAATAGGCAGCAAGGTTTAGGAGCAATCATGGCCCCAGCGCCCATCAACATCCTCATGGTCGAAGACAACGAAGGCGACGTCTTTCTCACCAAGGAGGCCTTCCGCGAGGCGAAGGTCCACAACAACCTCACCGTCGTCAACGACGGCGTCGAGGCGATCGACTTCCTCCGCCGCCGCGGCAAATACGCCGACGCCACCCGCCCCGACCTCATCCTGCTCGACCTGAACCTGCCCCGAATGGACGGCCGGGAGGTGCTGGCGGAAATCAAGCCCGACCCGGAACTTGGCAGCATTCCCGTTGTCGTGCTCACCAGCTCGGCTGCGGAGCAGGACATCGTCAAGGCCTACGGGCTTCACGCGAACTGCTACGTGGTCAAACCGGTGGACTTTCGCAC
>JAQTVL010000238.1 GCA_028706835.1 Phycisphaerae bacterium
TTCCTGAACCTTTACCGGGTCGAATTCCGTTGTCATGACCGTATAATCGCCCTCCGTGACCGAACGCCTTTAACCCAGGTCTGCCGCGATGGACAATCTGACCACAAAACAGCGCAGCCGTCAAATGTCCCTTGTCCGCGCCAAGGACACCAAGCCCGAAATGACCGTCCGCCGGCTGGTCCACGCGCTCGGTTACCGCTACCGCCTACACGTCAAGGATCTGCCCGGTTGCCCCGATCTGGTCTTCCCTGCCCGCCGGGCCGTGATCTTCGTTCACGGTTGCTTCTGGCACCAACACCGCTGCCCCCAGGGCAACCGAATGCCGAAATCCCGCCGCCAATTCTGGAAAGCCAAACTATCGCGGAACAAGGCTCGCGACAGCAATCGGGCACAGGTTCTGCGCCGCGTCGGCTGGCGAGTCCTGACTGTCTGGGAATGCCAGTTGCGCCCCTCGATGATTCCCCGGTTCACTTGCCGCCTGTTGCGTTTCCTCGAATCGGAATGAGCCCCGCTCTACCGTTTTCGCTTCAGAAACGTCTTGATCAGAGGCGGAAAAGTCGCGTACATTTCTCGCCTCGCAGCACCGGCTTCTGCCCCCTTTTCGTCCCCTACTCTTTGCCGCGCCTGATCGCCCGCTCGATCACGCCGCGGTAGAGGAGGTTGTCGCGGAAGAGCATCTGGAACAGCGCGATCGGCGGCGGGACCATTGTGAAACTGGCGTCCTTGAGCTCGCGGTTCTCGATCCGGCCGCTGACATACATCAGCGGAATCTTGCCCTGCCGCAGGTCCACCGACCACGTCTTGCTGTCCAGGCTGGCCAGCAGGTCCACGCCGACGGTGTAGCGCGCCTGGCCGGTGCCGCGGTGCGTGTAGCCGATCATGTACACGTCGTAGTTCTGGCCCTCGAAGATCATGTGGTGGTTGGCCTTGCCGTCCTCCGTCAGCGTGAACCAGTTGTGCATCTGCTTGAAGCGATACTGCGTCAGCTTCAGGCCCGGGAATATCCTGGCCATCCAGTCCGGCCCGGCCTGGCCGACCAGCAGGCCGTCCTCGAACACGATTTCGCCGCGGCCGGTGGTCCAGTTGGCCTCGCCCGGCCGGGGCAGCAGTTTCTGCTGGTTCGCCTCGCGCATCGTCACGTGGCCGTAGATCGTCATGCCCGGAAAGAACGCCTCGACGATCGGCTGCACGTTCTTTGTCGGGAACAGCCGATCAGCGTCATAGGTGACGGAGAGCATCGGCATTTCGTCGGACAGGTTGCTGGACACCTTGCCCGCCAGCAGCCCGCCCTCCATGACCGTCTTGAACGGGAAGTCGATCTTGCCGCCGTCGACGGTGAACGAACTTCGGAACTCCAGCAGTTTGTAACGCGTCTGGTTCTTCGCGTCAGATACGACGACGTCGCCGAAGTGGACCTTGCCGGCGATGTCGCATCGCGCGAGGAAGTCGATGATCTTCCGCGCCGCGCGGGCGTCGGTGCCGGGCGCAGCCGGCGGCCTGGCCGGCCCGACGGCCGGTGCGGTCGTCGGTTGGCCGAGCAGCGGCGGGCCGACGGGCTCGCTGACGCCCTCGAACGCCCGGGCCGACATATCGACCGCCAGTTGCCCCGCGCGGCGCATGGCGTCGGCCTCGCCGGGCGGCAGGCGATCGGCGGCCCGCTGCGGCACGGGCACTGCCTGCAACCGCTCCCACAACTTGCCGAGTTGATCCACGTCCAGCCGCTCGCCGACGATGTCCAGCCAGCCCCGGGGCCGGCCCATCGGATCGTTGATCTGCGCGACCAGCGCGGCCTTCGTCCCGCCGACCTGCACCGTCAGGCCCGGGATCGACAGCATCCGCTGCGACACGTCGATTCGCCCGGTCGCCGCGATCGGCGTGCCCGCCAGCGTGCAGCGAACGTCCGCGAGTTCCAGCCGGCTTGGCAGCAGCCGCGGGTGCGCGACGGTCGCCTCGCCCGGCTCGCCGAGGCGCGGGTCCTCAGCCACGAGGTGAATCTCGCCGGACACCCGCCCGGACAGCGGCTCGCTCACCAGTTCCGGCTGCGAAAGCACCGCCGGGCAGGCCTCCGCCAGCCGGGCAAGCTCGGGCACATCCACGGCGAGCGTCAAATCGTAATTCTGCGGCGTGGCCGCGCCCGGACGGCGATGCACCAGGCCGGTCCCGCTGAACGTCATGTCATTCAACTGGCCGGTCAACCGATCGACTCGCAGCACCTCCAGCCACGGCGAACCGGTCGCGTCGACGGCGACGGCTGCCGGCACGCCGGCCTTCTTGATCAGCACGCCGGGCCGGCGAATGCTCATGTCCCTGCCGTCCAGCTCCGCCTGCACGCGCAACTGCTCCCACCCGCCGGTGACGCGGGCCGACAGGTCGGCCGCGCCCTCCAGCCCGAACTGGCGCACCAGCCGATCGACCGCCGGCAAAGCCTTGCGGATCGCCGGGTCGAGCGCCAGGCGGCCGTGAATGTCGACGTCCAACCGGTCGAGCGGCGGCGATCGGCGGATGAGCGATCCGAACCGCTCAGCCGGCGGCGTCTTGGGATCGTCCCAGAACACGGGCAGCAGCACGCACGACCCGGACAGGTCAATCGCCGAGCCCGCAACCGTCAGCCTGGCGCTGTCGAGCTTCACCCACGGGTGTACCGGCTCGTTGGGCAGGTTGGTCGTCCATTCAGCCGTCAGGCTCAGCGGCATGCCCGCGGGCTTCGAGTCGGGGGCCGACAGCGGGCGGATATCCAGATCGGTCGCGTCGATCGCCAGGGCGAACCAATGGTCCGCGCCCGGGGTCCACGACATCTTCGCGGTCGCGCCGCCGCGCAGCCCAAGGCCGTCCTGCGCCAGCCGGCGCGCCAGCAGCGGGGCATGGCCCAGCAGCGCCTCGACGCTGCGGACCGCGAGGCTGACGTCGCGCTGCTCGCGCGGCAGGCTGCTGCCCTCGACGGTGCGCTGCGCCAGCAACTTCAGGCCGAGGCCGTCGAACTCGAACTGCTCTTCGCGATAATCCGGGAACGCCTTGAGGCTGGCGATGATCGTCGCCGGATCGCCGACGCGCTTCTGAAGGCCGGGCGGCATCTTCTCGCCGGGCGAAAGCGTTACGCCGCTGGCCGCCAGCAACTGCTCCGTGGCCGCAACGTCGAGCTTCATCTTCGTCAACTCGACCGCCAGCCGGGCCCGCAGTTGCCCCGGACCCAGCCGAAGGTTCACTTCGCCGCCGAGCCCGCCAGCCACCTGCACGTGCTGGGCCGCCAGCCGCTCTCGCAGCACCGGGCTCAGGTCGAGCAGGTGCTCCAGCCGCCGGCCGATCAATTCGCCGTCGACAACCACGTCCATTTCCGGCTTGGCGCGGCTGTCCGCAGGGGTATCCGGCGGGTAGCTGAACGCGAGCTTGCCGCTGAACGGATTGATCGCCAGCACCGCCGGCCCGGCTGTGTCGTCGAGGGCAGCCTCGTCGCCTTCCTCGCCGCGACGAACGATCAGCCGGCCGGTTCGCACCGTCGGGTCGGCCGGGTCGAACGTGCTCTCCAGCAGCACGGTGAGCGGCTCGCCGGCTGGTTTGTCGAGCAGCGCCGGCTGGCCGGGGGCGCCCGGCAGCATGAACTGTGCGTCACGCGGCAGCGTCATCCGGATCGTCAACTGCCGCGCGTCCACCACGCGCGGGGCGCCGAGCGGTACCTGCCGGTCGATCGGCTGGAAGCGGAACAGGAACTCGGCTGGGCCGGCGATTCGCGTCTGGCCGATCGCCCGCCGCAGCGCCGGGACGTAGCGGAGCAGTTCGGTCGCGTCGTCCGTCTTGACCAGCAGCCGGCCGTACCATCCCAGCCAGACGTCCCACACCTTCTTGCGTCCGGTGAAGATGTTGAACAGCTCGTCCGAGCTGGAATCCAGCGACACCTCGCTGCCGCCGAGGCGAAGCGAAATCGCCTTTACGTCCAGGCGGTCCACGTCCTGACGATACGTCCCGTCGACCGTTACACGGGCGGGGACGCCGGGCGGCTTGGTCAGCCAGTCCGACGCCACGTTCAGGTCCGTCCCGTCGAGCGACAACTCGACGTGGCGCCGGGTCTCCGACCATTCGACGCCGCCGCTCACCGTCATCGTGCCGGCCAGTTGCCACTGCGGGCGGAGCCAGTCCAGCAGGTCCGGGGCGACCTCGCGCAGCCGGACCGGGTCGATTCGCGCCCGCTCGATCTCCAGGCCGAAATAGCCCGCGTCGGCCGGTCGCACTTGCGCGTTCGCCTGCATCTCCAGGCCCGGGAACTCGACCGACAGCTTGTCGACCGACAGCGTCGCCAGATCGTACTTGCCGGCCAGTTCCAGCGTGGCGGCCGGCACGTGCAGCCCGCGCGGCGCAGCCGACAGCGACAGGTCCAGTTGCGACAGCTTCATGCTCAACCGCCAGTTCAGCCGGCCGTCCGCCCGCAGTTCCATGTCAAATTCGCCGTTGCACTGGCCTCGCCAGTCGTTCAGGCCGAACTTCTGGAGCGCGGCGAAGTCGTTCAGCGGCAGGCTGGCCAGGTTCACCGTGCGCCAGCTCAGGTGCATCTGGCCGCCCTGTCGCGGGCCGGCGGCGGCGCCGGAGTCGGATATAAAGGGGTCGAGCGCGTGGGCGGACACGGAGAAATCGCCGATCGGCTCGGATCGCCCGGCGAACTTTTCATTCAAAAAGGCGCCCTGGCCGCTGACGGCGGCGCGGATCACCGGGTCGAGTTTGCAGTCGAGCGTGCCCAGGCGAATCTGGGCGGAGTATTTGCTGCGGTGGTTGATCAACAGCACCTTCGTGCCTTCGCAGCAGATTTCGTCGATCTTGACGGCCGGGGCGGTGTTGAATGGCTTCAGCTCGCTCAGGTTCAGCACGCCGTCCTTGTTTCGCACGACGGAAAGCTGCGCATCGCGGACGTGCAGCCGGCCGAGGCGGCGCTGCGTCAGCGTGCGGATCGGCGTGAGCGGGACGGACACCTGTTCGACCTGGAGCAGGGGGTCGCCCGGGCCGAACTCGTCGGTCTGGTAGATGCGCAGGTCGTGCAGCACCACGCCGTCGCGCCACGACACCTCGATGCCCTTGATCGACACCGGCCGGGCGAGGTCGTGCTGCAACTGGGCGATGATCTGCCCGCGCAGCCAGTTGGTGGGCAGCCACCAGGGGATCGCCAGGTAGGCGATGAGCAGGACCACGGCCGGCAGGATGACGCCGCGTCGCACCAGCCGCCAGCGCGACCGCCGCCGCGTGCTCGGGCGGCGACGGAAGACGTGCAGTATTCGCTGGGCGATGGACATGCGGTCACGGGTCCTGTTACAGCATCTTCGCGACTTCGGTCGCCGGGACGACGGACTTTTCCGTGTGCAACTCCGCGGAACTGAGCAGCACCGGGCGGTCGCCGGCGTCCGCGGGCAGCAGGCCATGCGTGCCCTTCACCCGCGACGGGTCCATCGAGATCGCCTTGGCGGCGGGGTCGATGAACAACTCGCACGGGTCGTAGCCCGGCTTGCGGTGGATATCGACCGTGCGGGCGAATGGCGGGGCGGCCGCCGGGTCCTTCCACCAGTAATACGCAAACCACGCCCCCGGTTCAGCCAATGCGACGAGTTGACCTGAGCGGCGATGGCGCAGATGGAACGGGTCGGCCTCGGTCAGGTCGAGCACCTCGGCCACGCCGTCAAGGTTCCGCAGCACGTCCCTGGCCCGCCGCCGGGCGTCGTCGTCGGAGCAGTACACGTGGGCTATCTGGTGGTCAACCATGGCGAAGGCGTCAAGCTCGCCGATCTCGATCGTGTCGATCCCGCCCATGTTGCGAACCTGGAGCAGGCCCGCGTCGCGCAGGGCGACGTTCGGCAGGACGCCGCGGCTGGCCGGCGTGATGCCGTAATCGCCCATGACGATCAGCCGGGCGCCATCGGCGGCCACCGCGTCGGCGATCGTTCCGATCAGCGTGTCGACGAGCGCGACCTCGCGGGCGATCGACGGATCGTTTGGTCCTGCCTTTTGCAGCGGGTAGTCCAGGTGCGGGATGTAGACCAGTTGCAGCGCGGGTCGATGCTTCTGCCACACGCCAACCGCGGCGGCCGTGATCCACTGGCTGGCCGGCAGCGATGCGAACGGGCCCCAGTAGAACTTCAACTCGAACGGCCCGAGCTTCTCCGCCAGTTCCGCGTAGAGTCCCGGCGGATTGCTGTAGCAGCTCGACAGCGTCCGGCCGTCGGGCGTGTGAACGGGGCGGGGCGTGAGCACGATGTCCGCGGCCCCGAACATGGAGTTCTGCCAGAACAGCATGGCCGTCTTGCCGTCGCGTCCTTGCCAAACCCGCGGTGCGTCGAGCAGCCGGTTCGACTGCTCCCAGAAGCTCACCTTGCCGAGATCGGCGAAGTAAAGCCCGTTGCCGACGATGCCATGCCGATCCGGCGTGACGCCGGTCGTCACTGTCGCCTGCATCGTAGATGTGACCGCCGGCAGCACCGGGGCAATGGTCCGCTCGCCGTTGCCGGTCAATCGCCGCAGCGTCCCGCCGGAGCCGCCGTGGCGACTGGAATGGAGCGCGGAATTGAGCATGCACATTCCGGAGATCGATGTCGAGCATCAGCGTTTCATCCGCCTGGTCAATGAACTGAATGAAGCGATCATCATGCGTTTGAACGTGGAGAAGATCCGGGAGCGCATGCAGGCCATCGTGGACGATGCGGCGGCGCACTTCACCCACGAGGAGGTATTGTTCCGCGAGTGGGGCTACCCCGCGGCAGGGAAACATGCTGAAAGGCACGCGGAAATCATGCGTACGTTACGTGAGATCATGGAACGCTTCGAGCACGATGGCACGGAGTACGAGTGGATCGAGGCGGGACTGCAGGTGAAGCAGGCGTTGATCGACCATCTCCTGAACGAAGACATGAGGTACCGCGACTATCGCCTCGGATTGGTAGTGCAGTCAGGCAACGCGAGGCGTTCCGACAATGGCCC
>JAQTVL010000239.1 GCA_028706835.1 Phycisphaerae bacterium
CGGAATGCGTGTTGGCTGCTCGGACATGATGATCCTCCGTGATCCACAGGCCGGACTCCGCCGGCCGAACTTCCCCCACCACTATCTATCGGCCAGCCCCTCCCTGCAACTACGGTTATGCACCCCGAGTGACTCGGCAGGTGGACATCGTTACGCGTCCCGTTCTGTTCCCTTCGGCCCGCCGGTGGTAAACTTCCCGCCGAGGCGGGCTGCTGAAACGGAACCCAAACGGGAGCGGAGGCCATGGCCAAGAGAGCGGGCAAAGTCGGTAGCTGGAAGGACAGAACGGACTTGGCCGGGGCGATCGAAGCGGCTTTACGCCTTGGCGAGTTCATCTCCTACAACCGGTCTTGGGATTTTGTCAGCAGGCTGGAGGAGGTGAAAGGGCAGGTTGACGGCCTGCTGGCCGGGGGGCAGGCCGATCGCGCCAGCGACCTTTACGAACTGTTCCTGGCGGGGTGCTATGAGAAGGCCGACGAGATCGACGACTCCGGCGGCAACCTGGGCATGTTCTTCGAGGAGTTGTTCTGCGGCTGGATCAAAGCCCGGCAGGCGGCGGGACGCGACCCAGCCGAGACGGTGCGTAATATTGTTGGATGGATGGATCAGGACGATTACGGATTCTGCTTCGAGATTGATGCGAATGTCGCCCTGGCGCTGGATGCAGGCGGCTTCGCCATTTTCAGGAAGCACCTGGAAGACCGGTTCGAGTTGGCGTTTGCACCGTTCTCGGGAAAGGAAGCGATGGTCATCTATGACTATCCCTCCGCCGTCCACATGACAGGTCGCCGCCTGAAGGCGGTCTATGTCGCTCGGAACGCCGTGCAGCCGTACATCGCCTTGTGCGAGAGGACACTGGCCAGCCCGAAGGACTGCGAGAACATCGCAAGGCTGTACAAGGCGAAGGGCCAGTCGGACGAGGCGATGTCTTGGATCGAGCGCGGACTGGCTGCGGCGTCGACCAGGCGTTGGGGCAACGAGGACAGCCACAACCTGGAAGGGTTGAAACGCGAACTGCGGCGCAGGGTCGGCCGCAAGGATGATGCGGTCCAGAGCGCATGGTCCGAGTTCTCACGAAGGCCCTCCGCTTTCGCGTATGAGGAGTTGATGCGATACGTCCCGCGGCAGGATCGCGGTGAATGGCATCGAAAGGCGATGGCGGCCGCCAAGGATGCCGAGTTGGCCCAGTTCATCGAGCTCTGCGTCCAGACGCGTGAACTGGATTTGCTGGCTGAGCGCGTAGACGCGATTGCTGCGGAGGAGTTGGAGGGTATCAGCCACTACTCTACTGAGAAGGCAGCGACGTCGCTGGAGCCGAGACACGGGCTGGCGGCTGCCAAGTTGCGCTACGCCATGGCGATGCGAATCCTCGATGCCGGCAAGAGCAAGTACTACCCTGCCGCCCTGGAGCATCTCCGGGCAGCCAGAGACCTGTACGGCAAGGGCGGGCAGGAGCCGGCATGGCAGTCGGTCGTGGCGAGGGTGCGAGAGGACCACTCACGGAAGCGTGGTTTTATGTCGTCCTTCGAGGAGATCGTCGCCGGGGACGACCGCCCGGCCGCCGAGTCGTTCGAGGACAGGGCCAGGAGGAGGTGGCGCGATCAGACATCAGGTTGAAGGTCGCCCGCGTGCTGCCTGGAACTGCCAACAAATCGCCCGGGGCATCTCGTTCGTTGTCGCATTTTGGCTCTGCGTGTCTTGGACTGCCCCGCAAGCGATGCTCGGACGCGCGGGTCTGGTTCCGCTACGCCATGCGGCAGGGCCTGGTCCAGAGCAATCCGTTCGAGTGCGTGGCGACGGCGGCCATCGCCACGAGCAATCGGGCCTATATCAGCGGGGCGGAGGCCAAGGCCGTTCTGCGTAAGATCGCCGAAAGGCGGTCGGAAAAAGCGGCGTAGAAAACGGCGTAGCAGGGAGCGCTTTCGGCCGCGAGGGGCCGCGGGGGGGGGCGCCCCCGGAAGCCGCGTTTGCGGCGGCTTGCGAGGGGGTTCCACTACTTTCCTTACAGCGAAGTGATCCCGACGGGATTTGAACCCGTGTTGACGGCTTGAAAAGCCGCTGTCCTAACCGGGCTAGACGACGGGACCGGTTAACGAATGCGGAATTATGAATTCGGAATTCGGAATAATCAAGTCTTTGTGACGCCCGACGCTTGCCAAACCGCCTCGGCATCCATCCATTCCGCATTCCGACTTCGACTGAGGGCGTTGGGATTCGAACCCAAGACCTACTGATTAAAAGTCAGTTGCTCTACCAGGCTGAGCTACGCCCCCGCCTCAGAATTCCGAATTATACCGTCATTCGCGGGATTTGCATCGGCCATTTGGCGGGCCCGTGCGGACGCGCGATCGCGGCGGATGCGGCTATCGGGCCATGGCGGCTTTGAAGGCCCGCGTGGCGGCGGCGATGTCGGGGGCGGACTGGATCGCGGAGCAGACGGCGACGCGGCGGACGCCGAGGGCGGCGAGTTGGGCGACGTTTTCGAGCGTGATTCCGCCGACGGCAACGTGCGGCAGGCCTAGTGCGTCCAGTCGAGCCAGCGCGGCTGCGGCGTACTGCGGCCCGGCGACGGCGTAGTCCGGCTTGGTGGCCGTCGGGAACATCGGGCCGAGCGCCACGTAATCCGGGGCGGCGGCGATCGCGTCTTCGAGCTGATCGACGGCGTGCGTGCTCGTGCCGACGAACTGGCTGGGCTTGACGATTCTCCGGACGGCGGCGACGGGCAGGTCGGTTGTGCCGACGTGGACGCCGTCGGCGTCGGACAGGCGGGCGATGTCCGGGCGATCGTTGATGACGCTCAGCACGCCGGCGGCGCGGCAGATCTCGACCAGCCAGTGGGCCCGGCGGAGCAGTTCGCCGTCGTCCAGGTCCTTCTCGCGGAGTTGTATCACGTCGGCCCCGCCGGCGATCGCGGCCCGGGCAGCCGACTGCCAATCCCCGCGCGGGCAGTGCCTGCCGGTCAGCAGGAGGTAGACGCTCGCCCGTGCGATCCGGCGGCGGTCGGCGGCGCCGGACAGCCACTTCTCCCAGTCGTAGAACCGGTAGCGCAACTGGTCCATGCCGGCGGCGGTTGGGGCGTCGACGACCTTCGCGTATTCGCACAACACGCGGAGGGCCTCGCCGACGCGCTTGGCGGCGGCGGTTGCGACGTCGGCTGCGGAGGCCCGAGCGGATTCGGATTCCGTGTGAACGGCCGCTCCCACGTCGCCGGCGGTGTCGCGAGCGCCCAGCAGTTCGCCCGCCGCCGGGTCGATTCGCCGGGCGGCGTCGGCGAGTTCGTGGCGGAACTGCTTGGCCTGGCCGGCGAGGCGGGTGTCCTCGATGACGAAGCGGGCGTACTCCTCGGCGACGCGGAGGCCCTCTCGGGCCCGGTTGAAGTTGGCGTCCAGGATGCGTGCGAGTTCGCGTTCCATGCGGGAATCATAACCAAGAAGTGGTCCGTTGTCAGGGGTCCATTGTGGTAAGAATGGACCCAGATAGGCATAAGTCCAAGCAATAAAACCGGTTATGTTTGTCTTTCATGTGTGTCTATCCGTGTTGATCCGCGGTTTCATATCTGTTTTGAATCGTGCCGAGATTGCGAAAGCGTAAGCGGAATGCTCATGTTCTGCATCCCTCGCGGCAACAAAGGGTTGCCGCTGCACATCTGGATTCTCAATCGCGACTACTAACCTTGCGACGGGGCTGGGGGTCTACTGACGGAGCCAGAGATGAAGGTCTCTTTCGGTAAGACTTTGCCGGCACATTCGGTATCGAGGATGCTGTCATGAATCGCGTCCCGAAATGGTCAGCCTGGTTGGCGTTGCGGACCCCGCGGGGTCTGCTGATCGTTCCGACGCAGCGTCCGGCGAGCGGCGTGAAACCACAATTGCCAGTATTGAAAAATGCGTTCGTTCCGAACATTGACCGAACCTCGCCTGCCGGATTTGTCTTGCAGGACGACCGGCGGGTCGGTAGATTTACGTGTTCGGCGTATGGCTCCACTTTACAGTCTGGAACCATGCGTCTCTTTTTTTTGGCGGGAATCTGATCGAGACGTCAGCGTGGCGCGGGCATTCCGGCGTTCACCCCTGCCGGCCATCTGAAAGCTTATCCAGGCGGCGCTTGCTCTTGCGAGCCCGCCCCGGGATCGGAATTCGCCGAGGTCGCCGAGACTATGGTCGCAGACCTGTCACCCGCGAACCCGCAGCCGGGGCAGCCTAATGCCAAGCCCCGCAGTGGTTTGACGGTGTTGATCCCGGCCTACAACGAGGCCGAGTCGATCACCGATACGGTTCGCAGCATCCAGGACCAGACCATGCCGCCGGAAGAGATCATCGTGATCGACGACTTCTCCTCGGACAACACCGGCGACGTGGCCCGGGCGCTTGGGGTGACGGTGATGCGCCCGCCCAAGAACACCGGCACCAAGGCGGGCGCCCAGAATTTCGCCATGCCCCACGTGAAGACCCCGTATGTCATGGCCGTCGACGCCGACACGACCCTCGAGCCGGGGGCCTGCGAGCTGCTGCTGAACGCGATCAGCGATCCGGCCATCTCGGCGGCCTGCGGGTTCGTTATCCCGCGGCACGTCAAGACGTTGTGGGAACGCGGCCGCTACATGGAATACCTTTTCGCCTTCACGTTTTACAAGCCGATCCAGGATTTCTACGACCACCCGCTGATCAGTTCCGGCTGCTTTTCGATCTACCGCACCGACCACCTTCGCGACAACGGATGCTGGTCCAACCGGACGATGGCGGAGGACATGGACCTGACCTGGAGCTTCTACCAGGCCGGGCGCGGCGTGCGGTTCGTGCCGGAGGCGGTGTGCTATCCGATCGAGCCGCACGACCGGGTGCTGATGGGCAAGCAGTTGAAGCGCTGGTCGCACGGGTTCATCCAGAACGTCCGGCAGCACTGGAAGGGCGTGCTGGAGGTGCCGTTCCTGCGGAGCAGCGTGTTCGTGGCGATGTGGGACGCGGTCATCGCGTCGTTCGCCTACCTGATCGTGATCCCGCTGCTGGCGATCTTCGTCAACCCGCTCTACCTGATCGGCTACCTGATCGACATCCCGTTCGTGCTCATCCCGGCGATGGTCCGCGGCGTGCAGCGAGGCGAACTCCTCCGCGTGCTGGCCAGCCTGCCGGGCTATCTGATCCTTCGAATATTCAACGGCATCTACATGCTCAAAGCCGTTTGGCTTGAGATCGTCATGAGACGCTCGTTGCGCGTTTACGAGAAAGGACACTGACGTGACCGCTGGATTGCCTGGCACTGGAATCGGCAGCCTGTTTTATGTCCTCCTGACGGTATGGATGCCGTTTAGCGAGCTGTTCGCACTCGCCCAGGGGCGGAGCTCCTGGAAGCGCTGGCGACTGATTGCCATGCAGTGGGCCATGCTTAGCGCGATCATCGTCGGCATCTGGTACTTCACGGAGTTGCTGCTGTGGGCCTACGTCTGCCTCCGCACGTGGCTCGACTCGAGCTTCGTGATGGAGACGAACACCGGGCTGATGGCCTACGTCTCCCTGATCGGCGGGATGGTCACGCTGACGCTCGTGCTGACCGCGATGTTCGTGCTCCGCTCGATCCAGAGGGTCAAGCGGAGCCGGCAGGCGATCGTGTCGGCGAGCCGGCCGCTGGCCGGGCTCCAGGCGACCCTCGCCCCGACGGGCAGCCTGCGCGAGCCGGTCTCCACGACCGTCTGATCGCGACCGGGGTTCGAGACGTGATTTCTCTATCCGCCCCAAGCCCAGGGACAGCAGTCCCTGGGCTTTTTGGGTGTGGTGCGGCGGCGGGTTTGGCGTTTCTTCGTGTCCAGCCCTGACGAATAGCTTTTTCTCGCACCCGGGTGGACACTGGTAAGAGTGGGCCGGGCGGGTATGGAGTTCGGCCGCGTGCTGGCTGCGACTCTGACCCACTTCTGGCCCGATACCCTGCCACACCCCCCATTCGTCAGCGCTGGGCGGGGGTATCGATCATTGACAGCCCCCGCCGACCCTGTAGAATGCCGAGTCTACAGAGCAATGTGCCCGTAGCTCAATTGGATAGAGCGTTGGCCTCCGGAGCCAAAGGTTACAGGTTCGAGTCCTGTCGGGCATAGTAACGGGTCCGCCTGCGAGGAACAAGGCGGGCCCGTTTTGCGTACCGGGCGGCCAGCCGTCCTTGTCGCCGGGGCGGATATCGAATATGCTGACAGCCTGAAGTCGAGGAGAACATGGCAGCCGTTTCACTGGACAACATTCGCGACGCGGGCGTCGTCGGGGCTGGCGGGGCAGGCTTTCCCACCCACGTCAAGCTGGCGGGGCGGGCCGACACCGTGCTGCTTAACGCCGCCGAGTGCGAGCCGCTGCTCCACAAGGACAAGGAGGTCCTCCGCGCCTACGCCGATCGCGTGCTGGCCGGCGTGGCGACGGCCATGCGGCTGACCGGGGCGGCGCGCGGGGTCGTCGGCATCAAGGAGAAGTATCACGACGTGATCGACCAGATCGCCGGTGTGCTGCCGGCTGGCATCGAGGTATTCCCGCTCCGCGACGCATACCCCGCGGGCGACGAGTTCGTGCTGGTCTACGACGTGCTCGGCCGGGTGATCCCGCCGGGCGGCATTCCGCTGCACGTCAACGCGGTCGTCATGAACGTCGAAACCGCGCTGAACGTGTCAGCCGCCGGCGACGGGCCGGTGGTGGAGAAGTTCGTCTCGGTGGCCGGCGCCGTGGCTGAGCCGGTCACGCTTCGCGTGCCGGTCGGCGTGACGCTGGCGGAGTGCGTGGCCGCCGCCGGCGGGGCGACGTGCCCGGACCCGAACTACGTGGTCGGCGGCGTAATGATGGGCCGGCTGGAGGACAACCACGACGCCCTGGTCGACAAGACGACCGGCGGCGTGATCGTCCTGCCCGCGGACCACGTGGTCGTCCGTCGCCGGCGAAACACCTATGCCACGCTCGCCCGC
>JAQTVL010000240.1 GCA_028706835.1 Phycisphaerae bacterium
CGGGGCAAGCCGTTTGATCCTCCAGCGTGGCGACGATCAGAGCCAGCATGGCGAACTGATGTTCGTCGGCGGCCGGGTTCGCAAGCGGGTGGACAACAAGTTCATCCTGACCTGCATGGACCTGAAGGCCGGGACCAAGAAGTGGGAAACGATCGACATCCGGCTGAAAGGCAGCGGCCAGGAGGCGGGGTTCTACGAGGCGTTCGTCCTGGGCGACCGCGTGATCGTGCATGGTTTGTACGACGTGCTGGCGTTCAACGTGGCCGACGGCAAGGCGATCTGGAGTTATCGCGTGCCGTTCGACTTCGAGATCAAGAACGCCTTACTTTCCGGCGACCTTCTCATGCTGGCCGGCAAGACGGAAACCCTCGCTCTCTATCTGCCGACGGAGAACCCGAACGGTGAGGTGGCCTGGCAGGTGGGCGAGATGGGCGACCTGTACATCATGCCGTATATGCGGAACGATCGCCTCATAAGTGTCCGCAAACTGCCTTACAGTGTCACCGTGCGATACCGCTCAACGGGTCAACTCATCGGAAGATTGGACCTTCCAGACCTGTCGATGCACATGGCGCACCCGCTGATCGAGGGCGGGCATGAGGAGTTACCGGCGGCCCATTGCGACAACCTGCTGGCGGTGACGGATGGGTGGTACTACGTCGTGGTAGACACCGACAAGCTGGCGATCTCGTGGAAGCGATTGATCGACTCAAACGACGTGACCCGCGAGCCGGCGATGCGATTGGCGTTGAGCACTGATTATCTGTGCGTGTTGAAAGAGGACTACGACCAGAAGGCGATCTACATGCTGTCAGCCAAGACGGGCGAGGTCCTGTGGAACAGCAACCCGAAGGACGGGGGCGCCCCGCAGCCGATGCACTCGGTGATCATCGCGGGCGAGACGGCGTACGGGGTCATTCCGCACGCGGGCCAGGGCTTCTACATGGCGGCGGTGGAGTGCAAGAGCGGCAAGCGGCTGTATAAGCAGGAATACAAGGACTATCAGAGCAAGCCGAAGGTGAACCTGCTGCCGCAGGCGTATGGCGGGTATCTGGTGCTTCAACTGGAGGACCGCCAGGACTTCGAGGTGAAGGCGTTCGAGGCGAAGACAGGCAAGCTGGTTCACGACGTGAAAGACAAAGGCGTGGCCCCGTTCGGCGTGCATGGCCGGCTGAGCGCGACGGTGCAGGCGGGGCGCGTTGTGCTGCTTAGCAAGGACAAGTTGCAGGAGTAGGGCTGGGCCGGCGATAGGGCTGTTCATTCGCGAGCCGCAAGGAAACCCTTGCGGCTCGTTCATTTCCGTGCGTCGAACGGATCGCGTTGGCAGGGGCTTCCATCCACCGACAGACCTGCTATCCTGATATGACTAAGCAGTCAGCGGCGCGCCGCGTCGGCTCGCAGCGGAGACAGGTGGCATGCTCGTCGTCCAGACAATCGCCGAGGTTCGCAAGTTCGTTGGCGAGGCCCGCGAGTCGCGCAAGAGCGTCGGGTTTGTGCCGACCATGGGGGCGCTGCACGAAGGCCATGCCAGCCTGATTCGCCGGGCCGTCGAACGCTGCGACTACGTCGTGCTGTCGGTGTTTGTGAACCCGACCCAGTTCGGGCCGAGCGAAGACCTGGCCAAGTATCCGCGCACGTTCGACGCGGATCGCCAACTGGCGGACCGGCTCGGCGTGGACCTGTGCTTCGCGCCGTCCGCGAGCGAGATGTACGCGGCGAACTGCTCGACCTACGTCGTGCCGGAGGGCCTCCAGGACGCCCTGTGCGGGCGCAGCCGGCCGGGGCATTTCCGCGGCGTCTGCACGGTCGTTGCCAAACTGTTCAACATTGTCCGGCCGGACGTTGCGTTCTTTGGGCAGAAGGACGCCCAGCAGGCGGTGATCGTCCAGCGGATGATCGAAGACCTGAACTTCGCGGTCGAGCTGGAGGTGCTGCCGACGGTGCGCGAACCGGACGGGCTGGCGATGTCCAGCCGGAACGCCTATCTGTCGCCGGCGCAGCGGCAGGACGCACTGTGCCTGTTCCACGCGCTCCAGGCGGCGTTCGCGGCGATCACCCGCGCCCAACGCGACGCGGCGGCCATCCGGGCGCAGATGCAGCAGGCCATCGCGGCCATGCCATCGGCCCGGGTCGAGTACATCGAACTGGTCGATGCCGCCACGCTCAAGCCGGTGACCGGGCTGGCCGGGCATCACGTGCTGATTGCGCTGGCAGTGCATGTCGGTGCGACGCGGCTGATCGACAACATTGTCGTGGATGTGACGTAGGAAATAGTGGCCAGTGACCAGTGGTCAGTGGCCAGTGACGAGAAAGCGGCCTGCGGGCCAGTGGCGTGAGCTTTCGGGGGCCGAGAGGCGCATGCGGCATATTCTGTTCGAAATCCCGACGCCGTGGTTTACGATCCCGATCATGGGCTACGGGCTGATGATCGTGCTCGGCTTTGTCGCCGGCATCCTGCTGGGGTGGTGGCGGGCGAAGAGGTGCGGCGAGAACCCCGAGCACATCCTCAACCTCGGGCTGCTTGCACTGGTCGGCGGGATCGTGGGCGGCCGGCTGCTCTACGTCGCGATGAACCCGGGCCAGTTCTTTGGATATGGTCTTCTCGGCGACCTGCGGGCGATTGTGAACGTGCGGTCGGGCGGGCTGGTCTACTATGGCGGGCTGGGGCTGGCTACGGCGATGGCGCTGTGGTACATCACGCGGCACAGACTCTCGGCCCGGCGAATCCTCGACATCGTCGCCCCGTCGCTGATGCTCGGCCTGGCGTTCGGGCGGATGGGGTGCTTCCTGAACGGCTGCTGCTGGGGCGGGCGGTGCGCGTTCGAGTCGCCCGCGGCCCAGCAGGCGTTCACGGTTACGTTCCCGTTCGGCAGCCCGGCCTTCGACCAGCAGGCCCGCGAACTGCCGTGGAAGGTCGTCAACTCCGACGGCCAGCCGATCAGCACGTGCGAGGTCCGGCTACAGACATTTCCCGGCCGACCGCCGCAGATACTGCACGTGGCCGGCGAGTTGAGCGCCACTGCGGCTGCGGAGTGGCCTGCGGTGAAGGTGCCGCTGGCGTTCATCAAGCCCGCCTTGCCGGAGGCGGTTGAAAGATCGCCGTGGACGGTGGTGGACTCCGCCGGGCGGCCGGTGGAGTATCTCGTCGCCTCGGTGACGGAGAAGCGTGAGGACGGCACGCCGCGGCGGGAACAGGCCGCCTCGCAACCGGCGGGGGCGCTGGTGGTGCCCGTCGGGAACATTGCCCAGTTGAGCGACGACGGCCCCGTGGTGGACTACAGCTACACCAGCCGGGACGAGTTGAAATCGCCGAACGATCGCCGGCTGGCGTCGGCCTACCGGTCGCTGCCGGTCTATCCGGTGCAACTCTACGGAATCTTCAACGCCCTGTTCATCTGGTACATCCTGACGATGTTCTTCGGCCGACGTGGGCGCGAGGGCGAAGTGTTCGCGTTGATGCTGATCCTCAAGCCGCTGTCGCGCATCCTGCTCGAATCGGTCCGCCGGGACACCGACGCGGTGGCGTTCGGCCTGACGCTCAGCCAGAACTTGTCGCTGGCGGCGCTGTTTGCCGGGGTGATCCTGTGGCTATGGCTGTGGCACCAGCCGGCGGTGGCGCCCGTGCCGACGAGCGGGGAGGCGAAACCTGCCTGAGTATCAGGCACATGGCGAGATGGCGACTATCGTGATCGACTCCCTCTTCGGGCCGGAGTGCCAAGCAATGCGGCATCAAGGTCCGGTGCCTTAGCGATCTTGCCTTCGCGTGATTCCTGCAAGCCGCGACGGACCACGGACATCGCCTCGTTGTTCGTGGCGAGCCACAATTCGCGTTTCGAAATGGTTCCTGCTCGGTCTGTTCGTGACACGCGGGCGATAGCCGCTGCGGCCGGGAATGGCCCGGCGGATACCAGACGCTTCTTCCGCGGGTCGACGGCCAGATTCAGGCCTTCCAGCGTGCGGGCCCCGAGCAGCGACAAGTCGCCTTCTTCGGCGAACACAATCTCATCAATTGTGAAATGCTGGCCGACGCGAACGATGGCGAACCCGACGCTACGGGTGATTTGCCCGCCGTTGGCCATCACGAAGGCTTCGTCCTTCTTCTCCCGCTTCACGCCAATTTGCTCCAGCGTCTTGGCGGGGATCCATGTGAACTCGCTGCCGGTATCCACAAGCAACTTGGGGACATGGACAGACCGTGCGCGACGGACGTGGTTCTCGATCGCGCAGTCAACATGAAAAACGCCCATGGTTATGCTCCCTGCTACAGTTTAGCAGGCGAAGCTTGGAAATGAAACATCGATCACGCCACGGCGGTGCTGGCGGTGTCGAGGTTTTCGCCGCTTTCGCCCTGGACGGTGCGGCCGTCGAATCTCACCGCGACTCGCTTGCTCACGCCTTGCTCCTGCATCGTGATGCCGTAGAGCACGTCGGCGATCGTCATCGTCTGCTTGGAGTGCGTGATGACGATGAACTGGCTGAACTGCATGAACTCGCGGACGATCGCGTCGAAGCGGTCGTTGTTGGCCTCGTCCAGCGCGGCGTCGACTTCGTCCAGTATGCAGAACGGGCTGGGCTTGCTGCGGAAGATGGACAGCAGCAGGGCCAGGGCGGTCATGGTCTTCTCGCCGCCGGACAGCAGCGTGATCGAGCGGAGTTCCTTGCCCGGCGGGCGGGCGATGATGTCGATGCCGCTTTCGAGAATGTCGTCCGGGTTTTCGAGGACCAGGTCGGCCTTGCCGCCGCCGAACAGCTTGCGGAACAACTCGCGGAACTGTTCGCGGACCTCGAAGAACGTCGTCTCGAAGCGGCGCCGGCTCTCGCTGTTGATCCGCTCGATCAGCGCTTCAAGCTGCCCCTTGGCGGCGATCACGTCGGCCAACTGCTGGTGCAGGAATTCCGACCGCTTCTCCAACTGCTGCTGCTCGTCGATGGCCTCGACGTTCACGTTGCCCAGCCGTTCGATCCGGCCTCGCAGGTCGGTGATCTCGGCCTCGACAGCCTGCCAGTTCACGGTCGAGCTTTCCGCGTTGGGCGGGTTGGCTTCGTAAAGCCTCGGCAGGTCGATGGCGTGCTCGTCGGCGACGCGCTGAATCAGCGTTTCCAGCCGGACGCGCAGCTCGTTCTGCGCGACCTCGGCGTGGTGCTGCGTCTGCTCGGCGGCGTGGAGCTCGTGGCCGGCGGCCTGGGCGGCGGCGGACAGTTCCGACAGCGACTTGCGGACCTCCTCCAGTTGGCGGGCAAGCGCGGCCCGCGTCTCGGTCAGGCCCTGCCGCGAACCGAAGAGATCGGCGATCGACTGCTCGGCTGACAATTGGCCAAGCAGGCTCTGGTCGATTCGCTGCCGTAGCGAGCGGACATCGCTGGTGGCGGTGGCCTGCTGGGCCTTGGCTTCTTCGAGCGATCGCCGCACGCCGGCCAACTGGGCGCGGACGGCGCGTCGGCGTTCCTCGGCTTGGCCCAGGGCAACCTTGGCCTCGGTCATGCGGCGGTTGAGGTCGTCGGTGGAGGCCCGGCGGGCCTGGAGGCGGCGGTTCAGATCGTCGGTCTGCTGTTGCATGGACTGGCGGCGCTGTTCGAGAGAGGCGATCTTGTCGGCGGTGGACCGCTCCGCGTTGGCGGCCTGCTCGATGCGGTTGGCCAGGTCGGTCATCTCGCTGGCCAGCAGCGACTGCTCGCTGGCCAGCGAGTCGATGCTCTGCTCGATCTGCCGCAGGCGGGCGACGCACTCGACCCGGCCTGTGGATTCCTGGTAGATTTCGCCGCGAAGCTGCTGCTGCGAGCGGTCGAGTTGGGCGGCCTCGGCGGACTCGGCGGCAAGCTGCGATTCGAGTTCGGCGACCAGTCCGGCAAGGCCTTCGAGTTGGCTGTTTACTTCGCGCAGCTCGGCCTTGCGCCCGATGAGGCCCAGTGCGGCCGGGGACTGCGCGCCGGCCTCGGCGTCCTTGCCCGTTGGCGCGGACAGGTGGCCATCGGCGCTGACGAGCGTGCCATCGCGGGTGAGGAACCGCACCCGGCTGCCGGGCGAGGCCTCGGCGGCCAGGCGCAGCGCGTCGGCCAGCGTCTCTACGCGGAGCACGTGGCCGAGCAGGAAATCGCGAACAGGCAGGAACACCGGTTCGCAGATGACCAGATCGCTGACCCGGCCGATGACGCCGGGCTGGCTGAGCCATGCGGTCACGTCGAGCGGGAACTTTGCGAGGTCGGCCAGGCGGTCGAGGCAGAGGAGGTGCGTCTGGCCGGGCAGGGCGGCCAACAGGTTCCGAGCGGACTCGGCGCCTAAGGCCGCGGAGTTCCGCAGGACGACGAACTGCTCCTGCTCGCCGAGGGCGGCTTCGACAACGGCGGTCACTTCCGCCAAGCGGCGCGTGTCCTCGGTCGGCTCGACCATGAGCAGGTCGGCGACCAGCCCGACGACGCCGTCGATCGCGCCCTGCGATTGCAGGATCGCCCGCGGGCCGTCGGCCAAGCCTTCGAGCTTCTGCTCCAACGACGCCAGCAGGTCACGCCGCCCGACGAGCGCGGAGCGGCGCTCCTTGAGCGAACTGAGCCGGCCCGCCAACTCGCGGATGGTCGCGTCCTTGACGGCGGCGGCGGCCTTGGTCTGCTCGAATCGCTTTTGAACGTCGGCCAGGCGGGCCTCGATCTGGGCGAGGCTCTGGCGGAACTGGCTGCCCTCTTCCTGCCGCTGGGACAACTGCGCGCCGATTTCGCCGGCGCGGGTGGCCAGGCGGTTCCGCTGGTTGCCCAGGTTTTCCTGGGTTGTCTTGTACTGGTGAAGCTGGTTGCTGAGCTGCGAGGCCGACCGCATGAGGTCGAAAAGGGCGTCGTTGGCGCGGCTGGCCTGGTCGGCCAACTCGTTGATCTCGACCTCGGCGGCGTGCTGCTCGTGGGCGATCTGCTCGCTGTGGCTGCGGGCGGG